>CALXMJ010000429.1 GCA_944389445.1 uncultured Victivallales bacterium
CGGATCCCGAAACGCGGGAGCTCCGCGTTTATTACGGGGGCGCCGATACCACCGTCAATCTTGCAACTGAAAATCTGGATGAAATCATCGAAGGATGCCGGAAAGGAATTTGAATATGGAGATTCAATCGGATCGGAACGGGCGGCGCTTCCTGCTGACCGCCGGAAACATGTCGTATGCGCTGGAACTGGATGCGGAGGATCATCCGGTCAATCTGTACTGGGGACGAAAGCTCGAACGGATGGACGATCTGCCTTCGCTGGATGACCGCCGGCGGAATCGTCACCGTTCGCCGCGGCAGAGCGGCGCGGTCTGTCAGGAATACCCCGCGTTTTACGGGGAGTTCTATGACGAATGTGCTTTGAAAATCACCTGGCCGGACGGGATTCGCGCGACACGCTTTCGTTTTCTGGAATCCGTCCGGGAAACGGATCGCCTGGTTCTCTCCTTTGAGGAGGAACGGCATGCGCTGACTTTGAAACTCTTCTATCGTCTTCTGCCGGATCTGAACCTGATGGAGCGCTGGAGCGAGATCCGTAATGAGACCGGAGCCGGGATTCTGCTGGAAAACTATGCTTCTGCCGCATGGCAGATGCCGGGAACCGTTGCGGACTGGCGCCTGACACATCTTGCCGGTCGCTGGGGGAGGGAGGCAAAGCCGGAGCGGCTCATGGTCACGCAGGGAAAGTTCGTGCTGGAGAGCCGGACCGGTCTTTCGGGTCCGTTCCATGTGCCGTTCTTTGCGCTTGACGACGGCTCCGCGGATGAGCTCTCCGGCGAGGTCTTCTTCGGCGCACTCGAATGGAGCGGAAACTGGAAGATCACTGTCGATCGCGATGCCTTCGATCATACAGCCGTTGTCGGCGGTATCAACGATTTCGATTCCCGTCCCGTTCTGGAAAATGGCGAAACATTTCGCACTCCCGTTTTCTGCGGCGGCTGGTCCGAGGAGGGATTCAGCGGCATGAGCCGGATTCTCCATCGGTATCAGCTTCACCATCTTCTGCCGAAGGAGATTGCGGAAATGCCGATGCCGGTGGTCTTCAACTCCTGGGGCTGCATCAACATTCATGTGAACGAGGAGAATATTCTCAATGCGGCGCGCAAAGCGCATCGAATCGGGGCGGAGCTCTTTGTGATCGACGACGGCTGGCAGACCTTTCTTGGCGACTGGACACCCGATCCGGAAAAGTTCCCGAACGGACTGAAGCCGGTCATCGAAGAGGTCCGGAAGCTCGGAATGGAGTTCGGGCTCTGGGTGGAACCGGAATCGTTTGAGCTCAAAAGCGGACTTTATCGGCAGCATCCGGAGTGGGCGATGGCGTATCCGGGATGTCCGCCGTTCCGGAAGCGGCGCGACGATGTGGACCGCGATTCCGTCATGCTGAATCTGGCGCGGCGCGATGTCGCGGAGTATCTCTACACTTCCCTTCACGCGCTGGTGGCGGAGACGGGAATCCGGTATCTGAAGCTGGATATGAACTGTTTTGTAAGCTCGCCCGGATGGGGAGACCGTCCCGGATGGTTCTGGATTGATTACGTCCGCAATCTGCACTGGATCTTCGAAACGCTGAGTTCCGATTTTCCCGGACTCCTGATGGAAAACTGTGCGGCGGGAGCGGGGCGCGCCGATCTCTCCATGCAGCGCTGTTTCGGAAGAATGAACCGTTCCGACAATCAGGATGCGCTCGACATGCTCAAACTCCACGAGAATTTTACCTATGTGAACCATCCCCGTCTGGCGGGCGGAGCCTGTCATATCAGCGACTCCATGTTCGGAATCAATCTGCGGCGGACTCCGATGAAATTTCAGGCGTACTGCGGAATGCTCGGTTCCCTCGCCTGCGGAAAGGATCTGATGCACTGTCCCGAGGAGGAGCTCGACGAGATCCGGTCCTATACGGATCTGTACAGGAAGATACGGCATGTGACGAATTTCGGGGACTTCTACCGTCTGGCGAGCAATTATACGCATCCGTATGCGATTTACGAGTATCTTCTGCCTGACCGGACGGAAGCGGTTGTCTTTGTGCTTGGCGCTTCGATCCAGTTCAGTGACAAGATTCCGCCGATCCGTGTGCCGGGACTTCTGCCGGATGCGGTCTATACGGTCACCTGTTACGGGAACCGGGTTCAGACGAACGATTACTCCGCGAGCGTCCGGGAATATCGCGATCTTTCCGGTCGCGGCGCCGCCAATGCGGGAATCCGGTTTGAACTCCTGGGCGACTACGACTGCCGGATCCTCCATTTCCAGCTCCGGAAGTGAGTCCCGGCTGTTTACAGGGCATGAGTTTTCCGCGTTCAAGGGCCGGGAAACACGACTGCCATCGCCGGTCCCGTTTTATTTCGGAAGGTACCGGACCTGAAACAGATAGCAGTTTTCCGCCGGTTCCGGAATCAGAAGGATCCTGACCTTTCCTGGTTTCTGGGGGAGGTCCTCGGGAGGTCCTCCCGTGATTCCCCGGGAACGGAGCCACTGCTTTGTCAGACCGTTTCCGATCAGCTTCCATTCGGAAAGAGAGCCGGTCCGATCTTTCAGATCCGCATATGTTTCAACTTGAGTTGTGACCCCGTTGCAATAGGTCTGAAACCGGTTATTTCCTTTTGGAAGAATGGAGAAGCAGAAGAAGATCGGCGGATTTCCGTTCTCGAATTCCAGATTCAGAAACAGAACGGAATTCCCCAGATACGGAACCTTGTGTCTGCCTTCGATTTTGATTTCGTTTCCGGATTCCGGCGCTCTGGAAGGAATTCGGAGCGTGACGCAATCCGCACCCAGGCGCCGGAGCAGCCAGGTACGTTCCGATGCCGGCGAATCGGAAAAACGCGGGATGCGGAATAGTCGTTCCACTCGTGTCGAGTATGCCGGATTCTTCCGGTCCGCGAGCGTTTCGCTTGCCATGTCGCGGAAAAAGTCCGTGTACCGTCCTGCCAGCATCTGTCGTTTTTTCCGGTCGAGCGATTCCAGAAGATAGATGCGATCCTCATAAGAGAGATCCTTCCGGGCAAGAAATGCATCGAAGGTCCGGTTCAGCGTCTCCCCGTTCAGGGTGGAGAGTCCGCGGGCAAGGACAAAGGAGCGCGGATCGTTTTTCCGGAACCGTTCCAGAAATGCGGTATCCGGTTTGGTCTCCGGAGCGGAAAGAACCTCATGGAACAGAATCCCGAAGTCCGGATGCACTTTCAGGGAGAGAAACTGTTTGTTCGCAGGATCGGGAAGATACAGATGGATCTGTTCCTTGTCACCACCGGGACCTTTTGGCTTTTCAAAAAGGAGAATGTTGTTATCCCAGTGTTCCTTTTGCGAGAACCCAAGCATGGCGAGAATGTCGGAAATTTTCCGGACATCCTTCTGATATTCGGAGCGTTCGAACCGGTAGGTCTCGCACAGCCGGATTCCGATGCCCTGGGCACGATAGATCGGCTGCTGGTTTTTCCATTCCGGAATCCCGGAGAAGAGCGATGGCGGAAATGGTCCGATTTCTTCTTCGGGGAAACGGACTTTCGGCAGATTTTCTGTATTCCGGAGGATTTCGGCAAGTCGTTTGGAAATTCCTTCCGCTGCAAGTTCGATCCTCCGTCTGGCGCTTCCCGAGGAGGCAGCGCTGCTTCCATGAAAATGGAGTCCCGGCGGAGGAAGGTTCAGGCCTTTGTGGAAAATCGCATGAAAGTCATTGGAATTCAGACTCCGGAAACCGAATGTGAGAGAATTCTTTCCCTTGAAGAGTCTTGTCAGAGGGGCTTTCGTGTCAGGAGTTTTGATTTCTCCGAAGGATGGAATGCGGATCGTCAGCGGCTTCGGTTCAGATAGAGTCCCCCGGAAGATCAGAACGGGAAGAGTCGTATTTGCGTTCCCGGTGGCGGCAGATTCCTGAAATGTCTGAATGCGGCAGGGAAGAGTCTGCGTTTTTTCCAGAGTTTCCGCAATTTCCCGGATGACCTCCAGAGTCTCCGCATCGGAGGAACCCTGAATCAGGAGAAGCTCCTTCCATTCTGGCTGGCGGTCCAGTCTGGAAAAAGAGCAAGTATGATAATTCAAGGTCGGCAGGAGGGAGAAAAGTCCCGGACCCGATGCCGCGATGCCGAAGATAAGAGCGGCGGCCGTCAGAATGCCGAATCCGTATTTCACTCGAAGCGATGGCTCTGCATGCCGGAACGTCACCTTCGAAACGGCGTCTTTCCGGAACAGCAGAACGTACAGACAGAAAATACCGCATCCGATGGAAAGAATCAGGTAGAGAATGCTGTGACCGGCGAACAGGAAGTTCCCCGCGGCAAAATCCAGAATCCAGAGAGCAATCAGAAGATTTCGCGCGGCAAAGCTCCCCCGGCAGATCCTTCCTGCCGCAATCCATTCCAGAACGGACCCGAGCAGAATCAGGAAGACAATGGAAAGGAACAGCACAACTTCCCGGCTTCCCGCTGGAGAGATTTTCAGATTGCTGCCCGGAAGATCCAGAACGGTTATTGCTCCCAGACAGATCGCGCCGCAGACGAGATACACACTCTTTGTCAGCGCGTAAATCCGGGAGATCAGCGAAGTCAGTTTCAAAAAGAGATCCGGTTCCGGCGCCTCTTTCCGGATTTCCGGCAGGGCGTTGCACTGTTCCAGAAGACGCTCGGCCTCTTCGTTTCGGATTCGTCCCTGTTCCGCCAGTTCGCGGAGCTTCCGTTCCTCCGGAGAAGGTTCCAGCGAAATTTTTTCCCCGTAGTGCTCCTTCCGGACCTTCCAGATGACCAGTCCCGCGGTTGCCGCCATCATCAGCGGCGGAAGGATCCAGTTCAGAACAAAGATCAGAGTTTCATAGAAACGCAAAGAAGTCTCCATCGTTTTCTCTCCTTCCTGTTCAACGGTTTTTTGCGAGTTCCCGGGCGGCCTGTTCCGCCGTGATTTCTCCTTGCTCCAGTTTCCGGATGATTTCCATGCGGGTATTCCGCTGTTTTTCATCCAGGGCGCGCAGGTCGGCAATGACCCGGTCGAGACGAGCCCGCACGGTCGGATAAGAGAGCTTCAGCGTTTTGCCCACCTCCTTGAGCGAGCCGGCGGAGAGGACGAACAGCTCAATGAATTCGCGATCCTCCGGACTCAGACGCGCAAGACGGGGCAGCGCGATCCGTCCTTCGATCGTCAGGCCGCACTCTCCGCAGGTCATTCGTTCGATGCTCAACTCCCCTCCGCAGTTCCGGCACCGGCAGGAAAAACGGTCTTTCGGCATGGCTGGATCCTTTCTTTTTGGATAGTATAAATGATTTCTTAAATAAAATCAAGATGAATATAAATAAAATTAAGATCTTTTTTAATAAAATTAAGATTGAAGTCTTTTCTCTCCGCGGTTTTGTTATCCGGGGTGCGGAGCGGAGGGGGTGTCCGGGATGAAAAAAAGTCGTTTTGAGGGTTGAAAAATGAGGGAAACCGGGATACAGTGTAGGAAGGTCCATATTTTAACGCGAGGGATGATTGTGACGGTAACTTTTTGGCTGGTTCTTATGGCTGCACTGGTGGCATGTCTGGCGGTTTACTGTACGCACCTGCGCATCCGGATCATGATTCTGAGAAGAAAACTCGCGGATTCCTTTCACAAGCGTGCGGAAACGACCCGGTTTCTGGACATTTTTGCCCAGAACATCCGGACGACGGAGGAGATCGAGAACTGGATGAATGTGACCGCGCGGTATGTGGGGGACCTGGTGGAGGCGCAGTCGGTCTGCGTGTTTTCGCTGGACGGGGATTCGCTGCGGGCGGTCGGTGTTTTCGGCGCGTTTCCGCCGCTGTCCAACCGCCGTGCCGCCGATTACATTCTGACCAAGCCGAAGTACGTTCTTGAGACGTTGAAGCGCGACCGGTTCAAACTCGGCGAGGGATTCATCGGGGAGGTGGCGCAGAACCGCGAGGATGTCTATCTGACCGATCCGTCCACGGATCCCCGGATTGCGGATCTGGGCAATTCCGTTGTTCCGATTCATACGCTGATGGCGGTTCCCCTTGTGAACGAGGGGAAAGTGACGGGCGTCATCTGCGCGGTCAACAGCAAGCGGATGGATCAGCCGTTCACGACGGAACAGTTCGGCCGTTTCAAATTCATTGCCTCCCAGGTGGTGCTGGCGCAGAACATCATACAGGTGTATTCGAATCTGAGCGAGCAGCAGCGGATCAATCAGGAGCTGACGTTTGCGCGCAATCTTCAGCTCTCGCTGATGCCGAAGAAGTTCCCGATGTGGGGACGGTTTGTGATTCACGCCTTCACGCGGGCTTCGAAGGAGGTCAGCGGAGACTTCTATGATTTTGTGCAGATCGACGACAACCGTCTTCTTGTGGTCATCGGCGACGCCTGCGGGAAAGGGATTCCCGCCTGCATGATTATGGCGATGACGCGTTCCTTCATCCGTTCCAACATCAACCATTTTGTTTCCCTGAAGGAGCTGCTGCGGGAGCTGAACGAGAATCTGTACCGGGACACGGTGGATGAGCGGTATATTACGCTCGGCTGCTGCCTGATCAACAAGAAGGAGTCCACGGTGGAGTATGCGCGGGCGGGGCATACGCCGCTTCTGCTTTATCTTCGGGAGCACATCCGTTCGATCAATCCGGAGGGAGCCGGTCTGGGCATTCTTCCCAGCGATCTGGCGGATTTTGACACGCTCTGCACGGAGATCACTCCGCACACCACCATGCTGATGTTTACGGACGGAATCCATGAAACCCCCAATGAACAGGACCAATTCTACGGAATTCCCCGTTTGACGGAAATCTATAAACAGAGCTGTGCTCGCGGAGACTCCCTGGAGGAGACCAGCCG
>CALXMJ010000430.1 GCA_944389445.1 uncultured Victivallales bacterium
GACCTCTTCCGCCAGCAGAGCCATCACCTCCGCTCCGCGGAATTCCGGTTCCACAAAAGCGCGGCGCACATGCAGTTCCCCCTCTTTTACTTCTCCGGAAATCCATCCGGCGAGACGCCCGGTTTCCCGTTCCACGCAGGCCCGTCCGAAACGGGGCAGTCCGGAATCGCCTCCGAAGGGAGCCAGAAAGACACCTCCGCGGAGGAATTTTTTCCATTCCGCCGGATCGGTCAGGGAAAGATGCTCAAGACCTTCCAGAAAACGACGTTCCCGTTCCGCCATTTCCCTTCGTTGTTCTTCCCCGAAACCGGCGACCACCGTCTCCAGAGGAAGCATCTCCCAGCGATCGGTCCGGGACCGTACCCGCAGTTCGCGCTCCGCTCCCGAGGGAAGCTCCAGACGGAAAACAGTCTCCAGGCGGATGCAGGGCCCGGGAAACTCCTTCAGCAGGCACCATAACGCGCTCTCCAAACTATTTTTGCGACGGAAACGCACATACACCTTCCGGGAACCTGACTCCGCTGAAACGGAACAGAGAGTCTCCAGCAGTTTCCGTCCGATTCCGCGGCGCCGGAACGGTTCCGCCACATACAGGTGAAACAGGAATATCCCGGCAGGATCCCGGTCCTGACCTCCCCAGATCACGCCTGCGGGTTCCCCGCCGCAGCGCGCCCCGAAAAACAGATGTTTCCCGCCCGGCATGGAATCGCCGAAAAGCGCCTGCTGACGTGCCGTGAAGAACGCCCGGTAATGTTTCAGGTTGAAAAGATGGAGCGGCTCAATTTCAATTTTTTCCATTTTGTGTTGCGTCATAATGAGCCTCCAGCAGTTCCGGCAGACGGTTCCGGTAACGCGAACAGTGAGGGGCCTTTCCGCGCCGCTGCGCCGGACAGCCTCCATCGCACACCGGCATCAGGCCGCAGGCAAGACACTCCGGATCGTTAAGCGCATTCTGTCCTTCCAGCCACTCTGCGAGCAGTTCGTTGTTCCATGCTTTCGCGGGATCCACATATCCGACGATCCGGTCCTCGATCCCGATGTCATTCCAGCACTTGTAAAGTTCTCCTCCGGGGCCGACCACATATCCGTTCCGCCGGGCGGCAATGCAGTTGAAGAGTTTGCGTCCGGGATAAAACGACTGATTCCGCACGCCGTAACGGCGGAATTGTTCGATCTGGAAATCCGCCGCTTCATCAACATTGAAAAGACAGGAGGTGTCCGGATTTTCCTTGCCCATCGCGTGGACAATTCCCGGATAGACATGCAGACGATCCTTCTTTTCAGGATATCTGCCGTACAGGAAATCGTAGATTCGATGGAAATCTTCCGCATTGGTACGGTCGACATTGACTCTGAGCTGCAGATGCCCGGTCCAGGCGGAAGCGAACAGGATATCGATATTGGCCAGAATTTTCCGGAAAGTCGGTCCGCCGGAAACAAGGGTCCGGCGGCGGTCATGCACTTCTTCCGGTCCGTCGAGAGTGATCTGCACCTCCCGGATCGCCAGATCATCCAGCAGAGCCGCCTTATCCGCATCCAGCAGATATCCGTTGGTAATCAGCGAAGCGCGGTAATGCTTGAAATCCAGCGCACGGAAGCGTTCCGTGAGACGCCGAATCTGCTCAAAACGCAGCAGCGGCTCTCCTCCGAACCAGGTCACGCCGAAGAGCTGGCCCGGCTGAAAGCCTTCGGCGAAGCGGACCAGCTGTTCTTCCGTTTCGGGGCTCATATTGATCCCCGCCCGGTTTGCTTCAAAGCAGTAAGGACACGCGAAGTTGCAGTTTCGAGTAGGCGCCACGGTCAGCAGCAGTATGCGTTCGCTGAAATCCGCCATTCTCCGTTTCATTCGCAGCACATCGCGCAGACGGTCATCCTCGCCGGGATCGACCAGAGCCCTGGCGGCGACAAGCTGCAATGTCATGCCGGGATCATCGCACTGGAAGTCCTCTCCGGCGCGCATGGATTCGAACGTTTCGCCGAACGCATCCGGCAGCGCAAGAAACGTGTTGGAAAGGGCATTGTACAGAAGCCATCCCCGTTTCTGCGAATGGAACACTCGATTATACCTTGACCAGATCATCGCGGAGTCCCTCCTGCATTGCAATTACTTATCATATCCGCAGGCGTTTGCTGCGCAGACCTCGACCGGACAGAGAAAACTGCCGCCGGTCACATTGTCAAGATCCTTGTCAGAGAGATTGCCGGAAACCGGAGGAGGCAGCACGAATGTTGCATCGTACTCCGGATCGCTTTCCAATACCTTAATCCGGAATCCCGCAGGGATTTCCTTGCCGGAAAGTTCGCGGATCGCCTCTCCCGGATTCTCCAGCAGTTTCTGACGGAACTGCACATCGGTTGCCGCTTTCCGTTTGCAGGCGGAGATGCAGTCATTGATTTCCTGTTGAGTCCAAGCCATGGTTCATTTCTCCTGTATTATTCTGTTCCGGATGAGATTTCCACGGTTTTATTTCGAACCGTTTCCGGCGGCACCGCACGCATCCATTGCACAGGTCTGCAAACCGCAGATTCCGGCGGCGACTTCATCCAGTTCCTGGTCGGAAAGATTCCCCGAAACCAGCGGCGGAAGAACAAAGGTCGCATCGTACGCAGGATCGTTTTCCAGAATTTTAATTTTGAATCCCGCGGGAATCTCTTTGCCGGAGATCTCTTTTACCGCTGCCGCGGGGTCTCCGAGAAGTTTTTTGCGGAAATCCGCGTCCACTGCCGCTTTTTTCTTGCAATTTACAATACAAGCCTCTATTTCTTTCTGCGTCCAAGTCATTTTCGACCTCCTTATTGTTTTCAATCACACCTTGTATTTTTTCCGGGAAGTTCCGCTGCTGCAACTCAGCGGAAATCCTTCACTTCGAACCATTCTCCGCAGCTCCGCAAGCCTTCATTCCGCAGGACTGCAATCCGCAGATCCCGGCGGTTACATCATCCAGTTCGCTGTCGGAAATATTTCCCGAAACCAGCGGCGGAAGAACAAAGGTCGCATCGTACGCAGGATCGTTTTCCAATATTTTGATTTTGAATCCAGTCGGAATCTCTTTGCCGGAGATCTCTTTCACTGCTGCTGCAGGCTCCGCCAGAAGTTTCCTGCGGAAATCCGCATCCACTGCCGCTTTTCTCTTGCAGCTCTCGATGCAGGCTTCAATTTCTTTTTGCGTCCAACTCATTCTCGACCTCCTTATTGTGTTGTCAATTTATCTTTCCCTCATCGGGACCGCTCGATAACATATACTGCTACTTCTGAAAAAAACAAGAAAAAAATTTCCTGATCGGAAATAAAACCACTATTCCGAGTGAACGGAAACTTTTCCATTGAACTTCCCGCCAGCAGCCATGTTCTCAAGCGATCTTTCCATCCACATGGAAAATTCTCACTATAAAAACGTTTCACGGAAGAAAAAGTTGCATCGGAAATGAATTTTTCTGCTTTTTTTGCAGATTATATATCCCCCGCAAAAAAAATCAAGGAAAGAAGCAAAAGGTTAGAAATCGGAATTGCAAATCACGTTGAGGGGAATTGCGACTCACGGCACAAATCCGCATTATGCTTCACACTCCCTCGATCCATCCGCAAAATATGCATTCGGCAGGAATCCATGATCTGCTGTCGCAGCAGAGATTGCGCGGTCACGGAACAAACGGTCCGCAAATGATTTTCGGAAACAATTTTCAGGAGACCGAGGCTGAGACAAGGACGCTGGATATTTTTAATGGAAGTTTATTTCAAGACACTTCAATCGGGAAACAGAATAATCAAGACCGTTCAACCGCAAAAATATCCCTGCACAGCAGCGTATCAGGACGCAGAACGTATATTTTTTCCGGGAAGTTCCGAATTTTTTGCGGTCTTGAGCAAAAATGTCTGAGAGAGGGAAACGACTCCTCTCTCAGACAGCTGTTCTGCATGCAGGAAGCGGATCAGTACATCCGGAGCATATCCGCCGGATAATCGTAATCCCTGGCGGAACCTTTCGGCCACGGCGTTTTCCAGAGCCGGCGTTTCGATCCATCGGAACGAATCACGGAAGCGCCGCAGAGACCACCTCGTCCACTGGTATCCCTGAGCCGGATGACAAGCGTATTTCTGCCGGCTTTCAGGAATTTGGGATGGATGCGGTATCCCCGGTCCGCGCCGGGTTTTCCGTAACTGCCGATACCCCGCCCGTTGATCCACATGGTATCCTCGGACCAGACATCGTAACAGGAAATGGAAATATCATTCAACGCCGCCTCCTCCGCGGTCAGATCGAAATCAATGCTGTACCAGCCGACGCCCCGATAGTCCTCCTCCAGGAATTTCTTCCATGTGATTCCCGTATGCACATATTCTCCGGCAACCGTCATCTGCCCTGTTTTCCAGGAGGGATTTCCCTTGCCTTCGAACCAGCGTTCCCGCACACCGACATCCTGCGGATCTTTCGCAAACTTCCAATGACGGTTGGTCAGATCAAGACGGAAGGACTGGTTCGACTGGTACGGAGAAAGATTCGAATCCCCCAGTTCAACCCCCAGCGATGCCGCCAGAGCAGACAGCAGACGAACCGTTTTCCCGCAGGCGGGAGTATCGCCGAAACGATCCGGATGAATCGAAACCAGAACAAAGTTTCCGGTTCCGTAGGGATACCGCACAAGAACAGCCGGATCGGTCGAATCCGCAATCTCCGGAACATTCCGGAATGCCGGAAGAGTCCGGGGATTGTGCCAGTAGAGATCCCCCCGGTCCCATCCATGCCGCCACACCGCATCCGCTGTTCCGGAAACATGCGCCTGGCGCGCTCCGCGGCTCTCGCCAAGATCAATCACGAACGGAAGCCATGTCGCGGAGAAGTCTTTCCCGGAATGCAGGTAGAGAACGTTTCCTCCGGCATAGACGAAATCCGCAATCTCAAATGCATGACGACGCAAAGTTTTCCAGTCGGGATCGGATACAATCAGCGTAGAGAAGGCATCCCAGCGGATCGGCTTTCCCGGTTCCAGTTCCGTGAACCGGATCTGCATTTTTTCCAGCAGTTTCTTTCCGTTCCGTCCACCGTAGAATGCCGTCTTCTGAACTGCCGGTTTCCATGTATCCAGATAGATCAGCAGCCTGTTGAAAAGATGCGTTGCCACCGGATCAATTCCAAGACGGGCGGAAATCTCCAGCTGATTTGCTATCCATACATTTTTCCCGGTCCGGTATTCCAGAAGCGGAGTCTGAAACAGATCGAACCCGGAAACCAGAAGCGGAATGAAATTTCCATGAGCCGGACGGCGGAACACATGCGCCGCCACCATGTTGCGCGCACCCCAGTCCTGCCACTGCGTATTGGCATGGGGCTTTTCATATCCGGGAACCGAAGCATTGCTGCCGCGCCAGTTGGCAAAGTCGGCATCCTTGAATCCGTAAAGAACCGGATGGCCGGAACTGTTGGTGAATGCTTTGCGGGAACGGGTGCTCATCAGTTCCGATGAGGCATTCGAAGACTGTTCCATGCAGAGCAGTTTCACACCGCGGGCAAACAGTGTCCGGAACTCCTGCCGGGCCGCCGCTTTTTCGAGCGAATGGGCTCCGAAAATCAGCACCGATCCGGAGGGAACGGCAGAGGGATCCTTTACGATTTTCACCTGATATCCCAGATTGCGGACGGCTCCGGCAAACGCCTCCGAACATCCCAGCAGCCAGACAGTCCTCTGCCGATTCGCCGCAGTGTTGACCGCGGGAAACACTTCCACTTTCATGGAACAGTTGAAATTCCGCTGTTCCTTTCCGTTGCAAACCAGAACGGCACGCAGAGTGAATTCTCCCCTGCTCGGCGCCGCCGGAACCCGGATTTCAAAGGGGAACGAACGGTTGGCAAAGGGAGGCACATGGACTTTCACTTTCGCGGAACCGACACAGGCGCGCCGCTCGTCAAGAAGACGGATTTCCGCATCTCCGTCAAGAGCTTCCTCCGTCTGATTGATGACGGCGATCTGTTTACGGAGAAGTTCGCCTTCAAAGTAGGCATGGTCAATTTCGTAGCGGTCTTTGCCGGCTCCGGCAAAATTCATGCCGGATTTTGCCGTACCGCGAAGGAACGGAACAGTCACCAGATTCGGGCGCAGATCAAGACGGTCGCCCAGCACCTCAAAAACCGGCCGGTGATGGGTTCCCTGCTGGAATTCCACCTTGCTGCCCGGACGGGTCAGATCGCCCTTCTGGAAATTCACCGTCGGATAGCTTCTCGCGGCGAGAACCATGCGGGAGGTCATGACATATTCAAAAAAGCCGATTCCGTTCATGCCGTCGTAACGCCAGGGAAAGAGGGTCTGTTCCACATACTCCCGGAGGGGAAGTCCATACAGGTCGCCGAGGAAATAATAAGTCCGGTTGTCCAGAGTCTCTCTGTTGCGGGCGCCCGCCAGAAAATCATTTTCAAAACTGCTGTACGCATAGGTTGTATAGATCCCCTTGAGATCATAGGCCAGATTTCCCAGAAGACGTGCCGCGTTCTCCTTGAACAGCGGCTGCCTGTTCGGATAACTCCGGATGTCGGAAAACGCGGCGGCAAACGGAATATTCATTTCTCCGGCAAAAATCGGAATGTCCCGAGTTTGCGAATACCGGGAAAACAGAGCGGAAAGTTCCGCAAGCGGCGCTCTCCAGGTATGATAGATGTGGGTTCCGTAAATGTTGCCGTTATGTCCATCCGCTCCGGTGAAGGGTTCGTACGCGGGAAAATATTCCCGGCAGATGGCGGTCAGTTTATCCATATCCTTTTTGCGACGCTCGGGCTGTTCCAGAGACAGATTCGGATCGCCGCCCGGAACCGGACGAAAAGTCCCGTCCGCATCCGGCTCCAGATGCGATGGAGCATCCGCCCGCATCCCGATATACGCGGGATGAGTGGTCCCCTTGTGATAATTATACCAGACATCCAGCAGAATTCCGATATTGCAGGGATGATTGATGAAACAGCGGGCTGTACGATTCTCCTCCGCGATCCGACGGAATTCCCCGATATACTGATCCACCGGAACTCGATGGATGCTGTTGGCAATGCTGTCCAGCGCATAGATGATCAGAATGCCTTCTTCATCCGCAAGATCAAAAAACGCATCGGGAAGCATGATGAATTTGCCATACAGGGAATTGAGATTCATTTTCTTGAGGGTCCGGAACGCCTTCCGCACAAAATCCGGCTCGAAATTCCATTCCGGGGTCCAGAAAGACGGCCATGAGGTATCGGTATGCAGGGAAATCGGCTTTTCATTCAGCAGATACTTTCCCCCCTCGACCCGGAACTCCCGGAATCCGAACCGGAGGCTTTTTGCATCCAGCACCTTTCCTTTTGCATCCCTGACACTCAAATCCAGATAGTAGAGCGCGGGAGATTCCGTACTCCAGAGTTTCGGAGTCACATACGGGATTTCAACCCGGGAAGCAAAGGGCATGGAAAAAGTATGTACCGTTTTTCCGTCCGCCGCATCCCGGATGGCTCCGGAAAGGGTGCCGCAGCCGGCTTTCAGACCCGAACGGAGAAAATCAACGGTGATGTTTCGCTTCCGCAGAGAAGTTGTCACCGCCGGTTCGCCGAAATTCTGTTCCGGACACGCTTCCAGCCAGAGATTGCCGCGGATTCCGCCGCGTTTCACATATTTGCTTCCGAGAATTTCCGCCCGGATGTGAATGGTGTTTTTCTCTCCGTACTTCAGATAGGAGTCCACAGGGACATGGTAACGCGGCGTGAAAGAAAAGGGAACCGGAACTTTCTTTCCATTGATGTAAACTTCCGGATTGGAATAAAACAGTTCAAAATAGAGCTGAACCTTTTTCCCTTTCATGGATTCCGGAGGCGTGAAGGTTCTCCGGTACCATGCCGCAGGATAATCGGTCACAAGACGCCCGTTGAATTTCCGGATGGCGCGTCCATCTGCGGTACGCATCGCTTCGCCGAGACCGGAACTGCGCCAGTAGCCGGGAACGATAAAGTATCCCCAGTCGGCATTGTCGGGAGGAATGGTTTTGTCCGCACTGTCGCAGGGCAGGAAGTTCCAATAGGTATTGAGAGAGATTCGCAGACGCTCTCCGGATTTCTCGGAATAAGCCTTGCTCAGGTCCCAGTTGAGCCGCCTGGCGGGGGATTCCACGGAAGGAATCACGTTCGGTGCTTCATACTCGATCTGTGCCCCGTACGCGGACAGAGCCAGCGCAGAGAAAAAAAACCGCACAAAAAGGGTGTTTCATGTCATCTCCTGATTATTCTGTTTTTTTTATTTGGCAACAACATTGGTGTCAACGTTTGCATAACTTCGATCCGTCTGACGGACACTGCCGTCATAGTAAAGGGCGTTTGCCGCATGAGCCGAATGGCGTCCCCATGCGGCATTCCGGAATCGCTCGGCGGAGGTGCAGTGATTCTTATCCGTTACCTGTGCAATTCCGTCATACAGCAGAATGACTCTGCTGGTGGATGGCTTGTATTTTGAAAAGAGACTCCATTTATAGAAAATATTATACTGCCAGTTGCAGTTCAGCCATGCAACCGAATAGGTGATCCATCCGATCGTCCCGTAATCCGACTTCCAACCCGGACACCGGGCAAACACCGGATAATTACTTTCCGGTCCCACATACCGGCTGACATACCAGGTGTAATACCTCTGATAATATGCCGGAGGATAATAATCGTCAAAATCACCCAGATACTGCGCATAGGCCAATCCTCCCTGCTTCAGATTGGATGCGCATGAAATGGTCCGCGCCTTCATCCGCGCCTTGTTCAGTGCCGGAAGCAAAACTGATACAAGGATTGCAATTACTGCGATTACGACAAGAAGTTCTATCAATGTAAAAATTCTTCTCATTTTTCAATCCTCATTATTTGTGTATTATACGGAAGGAAACAGTGAAAGCGGATATCTCCGCCGACTCTTTCCGAAAGTACGGACAATGCAGAAGCATGTTTCTGTTCTGCCGGCAAGCATTTCTGCTGCAACAATCCGGGAATCGCAGCCATCGGTTCCGCAGATAAGAATCCGAACTGGAAAGATCCGTCGGATTCGCGTTTTTCTCTGTTCACACCAGCTCTCCTTGTTTTCAAAACAAACCATGACGGAAGAACCCGTCAGGACATCTGTTTTGTATTGTTAAAAACGTTCAGAAGTTTTGCATCCATGACCCGCCGGATCATTTCGGCATCAGAACCGAAATGGCGGTACTGTTCGTAGAGTGCGCTGAGCACGGCGACCCGTTCCGAGGGAAGCAGGAAGGTGCTGACCAGATAATCTCCCTTCTGCGGGAAGAAATACAGGTAATCTTCCCGGTTGACCCAGGTGTGATCTTCCGGAGTCATTTCAGCGCAGAATGAAATAGCGCCGCTCATTCCAGTGATCTCCTGTTGAACTTTCCTGGAAAGGAGGTGTTTCAGAAATTCCCAGACGCGTTTCTTTTCATTGTCGGAAATAGAGGCATTGACAAAGGTCTGAAGGGCGATCGCCGTATATTTGAGAATCTTATGTCCGCCGCACATCAGCGGGACGATCCGGTACGAATCCCCGAAAACATGAAATTTCGGACCCGCCTGCAGGGCAAACCATGAGCCGATATCCAGATTCACCGCTCCGGCAAGCGGGAACTCCGGGGCATCAATCCGGTCTCCGAAGGTATCCAGAATCTGGAAAACACGTTTTCCGATCTCCCCGGAAAAGACAGGAATCCGGAAAAGAGTTCCGACATCCTGCCGTTCCTGGAGCATCAGCAGGACCGTCATCACAAAAGCCGGGAAATGCCATAAATCCGTCTGCGTAAAGTTGGCAACAGCCGGAAATTCTCCGCACGCCCTGCACTTCCGGTTCAGTTCATCCCACCATGCAAGATCGGAAAATTCCCGAATCGGCTTCCGAAACCCGATTTTGCGCAGAATGTCAAGATTCACCATCCCCTGCGAGGTCGTAAAATAAAACGGAAGCTGAAGGTTATTGAATTTCATCGACCAGGTTTGAATGGACGCCATCACATCGGCGTAATCAGGGAACATGGAATAATCCAGCAGAAAACCGGAGGATTTCAGCCAGGGATCCGCCTCGGCAATGACAACCTTGTGATCCGTCACACACCAGACACTGTCATAGCTCATGGGTTTCAGATGAATATTCAAAAAAAGATTATTTTCCCGGGAAATCCGATCCACTATCTTCTGCAAAACTTCAAAATCAAACGTCGTCGCGGTCAGATAAAGATCCACATCCAGTGTCTCGCCTCCGTTCAGAAACGAACCGACTCCATGAACAATCTTTACCAGTCCTTTCTGTTCCAGCTTCTTCAGACACCGCTGAATCGTCATATACGAAGTATGAAACATCGCTTCCAGTTCGGCATAACTCGGAAGTTTGTCTCCCGGAATCAGTGTCTTCTCCCGCATCCGCCTTTGCAGATAGGCTTCTATTTCATCGACGACCATATCAATGCATCCTCATGTTATGTTGATATGTATATATTATAACAAATTTTCTGATTTTGTCAAGGGGTGGAGGGAAAACTTTCCATAAAAAATCTTCCGGGAGCATAAAATTCCGGCCTTTTCCGGAAAATCCGAGAGAACGCGATGGAATATTCCGCTATTGTTTCAAACCTCATGGAAATCATTCGATCCATTCAAAAAGAAGCAGGCCCGGCAACATCTCTCCGATTTCGAGAATGCACCGGGCCATTTTCCGGAAACCACCTTCCCCATCCGCGGGAATGAGTGTTTCTTCAGGCATCCTTTCCGCAGAACAGAAATTCAGGAAACGATCAAAAAAACAGTAGAAATACAACGGAAAGGAATCTCCGACTTCCCCTCTCTGCGCCAGCGTCTTCCGCAGTTTCCGCGTTCCCCCTTTAATCGCATATTCCGATCAGGGAGTCGACGGCGCGTTGCTCTTAGAGATTGCCTCCTTCAGCATATCAAGATCCTGTTCCACTCGTTTTTTATACGCATACATGGTCTGTATGTTTTCCAGATATTTTTCAAAACGCTTCCGGGATTTTTTCCTTGATGAATAATAACTGACAGGAGAATAATTTCTGGGAAATTCCGCCATGACGCACCTGAATCCGCAGGCAGAGTTGTTTCCTGCCACACACAGTCTTCCTCTGGAATAACTTGCTTCGGTGCTGCTGCAATACGCTTTATGTTCCGCATCGAATTCCGTATTATTGAAAATCAGTTTTCTGCAAATCGAATGAAAAGAGCCGAAATCCCTAAAAAGGTTGTACGCGGGAGGAAGGTCCTTCCTGTATTTAATTTCCCTGGAACCGATTTCCTTGGCAAGAAAAATGGTCTGATGAATGTAAACATCCTTTTTCACGGAAATCTTTCCTGTCACATAAGTTTCATGAAGACTCCCCAGCGCCAGCAGATAGTAAAAATGCAGATGCGTTTCAAAATCTGAAATAAGATCTTCAATTGCTCTCTCCTCCCGGCTTTCCGGAATGGCTCTTTCCTCCTGGCCGAATACGGGATAGAACCCTGCGAAAAGAGCAAAAACTGCGATGAAATAAAACATTCTCTCCTCCTGTTTCTTTGTCTGTTATTTCAACTTTTTAAAACGGCATGTTCCGGAGAACATGACGGGTGCTTTTCGGGGTACCATCCGCGACAGCGCACCAGCTGCCGCAGACAGGGTCGGACACCTCCATTTCATGTTTGTTTTAAATACGACTACATACTTACTACAATGAATCATCCGATTCTGTCATACTTTTTCAAATAATTTCCGGAATATTGCGAAATTCTATTCCCGGAGCCATCTGGAAACAGGGGGAAATATTCAACAGGCGCATCTAAGATTTCCGGAAAGCATTTACCGGAAATTCTTATAAAAAACATATTTTTTAAAAGAGGTGCAAGATATCTTCATTTACACGGAAGTAAGATTATAATCACTTCGACAGTAAATTTTAACTGCAAACAACGCAAGGAAGGAGAAGAAGCCGTGATAAAGGCAATAATCGCACGGATAGGTGCAGAAGCAGAAATAAAAAGAAGAAGCGCACAAACAGTTTTTTCCACAGGGAACAGCGGCAATATGTCCGGCAACTCCCCCGGGATTCCATGCCGGGAGCGCAGCCGGATTCGGAAGCCCGACTCTTCATTCCCATAAAAATGGATTCTTCTCCGGACGTTCTGTCAAACGGGAACTCCCATTTTATTACAAGCCATAAGAGTCTCTCTGAACGGCTTCCCGATTCAAGGGAAACGGAGAGCCCCTCAGAGGAAGAAAAAAAGAACAAGGGAAACGTAAAGTCGTTCAACTTGAATTTCACCTGTTCTGCAACGTTGTTAAATAAGGAATTTTCCTTTATGAAAAGTTTTTTCAAATCCGCGGCATGGTTTCTTGCGCTATTTGTCATTGGCATACTGATCTTTTATTCCTGCGGTTCAAGTCCTCAAACGCTTGAAGAATACCAACAGGAATGTATTCAATCAATGAACAAGGCGCTTCAGGACCCGAATAATGCCATCAAACAAAGAATTGAAAGTGCCCATAAAACTGTTGTCGTAACCTCGGCACATGTAACGCGTTGCGAAGCGACAACCATTGACGGATCAAACAATGCCGGAGTGGACGGCTCGAATATCGCATCTCTGAAACTGAACATTATGACCCGCTGGGACGGCATGATCCATAAAAACGGCTATACCGTCTTTTCCATCGAATATGATCTGAGCGGAGGAGAATATAAAGTGAAAAATGCTGGAATTATTGAGACGAATGCTCTTGTCAACACGGAGGATCCCGAATTCTGGTATGCAGTCGGCTATGCGGCAGGATATTTGCTGTTTTAATTTACCCGGGATCATTTTGGAAAGGATAGAATATGCTGAAATTCAACTGTCCGGAATGCGGGCGCGCGTATGAAATGGATCATTCCATTGCCGGGAAAAAAGTCCAGTGTGTTTGCGGAGCAAAATTCCATGCACCGGAAACGGAGCCGGAGGAATCACTGGACCTGTCCGCAGAAAAAACACGAACTCTTCTGGAGGAGTTCCTCTCATGGGATGCGCAAAAGTTTAAAAAGATCTATATCGATTCCCTGTACTTATCTCAGATGGGATTGTTATGCTGGTTTGGCTGTTTCATTGGGGCCCTTCTGTTTTTATCCTTCCTCGTCATGAGTCTGTTTTCTCCTAATATTTTCTTCGTGCTCCCAATTCTGCTTCTTTCTTTTTTCTGTCTGATCGGGACTTTCAGTTTTGCCTTTACCTGCAAGTGGAATCGCAGCGGACCGGCCCGGAAAACACTGCGGATTCTTGCAATGAGCCATGTGGTTTTCTGGGGGGCGGACACCCTCCTGTTTCTTGCAGGAAGTCTTTTCTCTCCGGAGGGCATTATAAATATCCTTCCGGAATTCCTGGGCGGACTTATCGGACGATGTCTGCTATTCGCCATCTGGCTGAAGATTCTCTTTGTGACCAAAAACAATTTCCTCTTCGGAACGGAAGCATTGACGCACAGACAAATTGCCTGGATTTATAAACGGAAACGCTCCGGCCTTCCGGTCAATTCTGCGGAAATTCCCGCGGGACGCAGACCTGGAAAGCTGGATCGTTTCTGCCTGAACTGCAGCTGGGCAATTCTTATTCTCCTGATCATAATCTTTTGTGCCAGATGGAATTTCTTTCAGGATAATGGCTCATTTTCCTATTTCCGTCATGACTCGGCGGGAGTGTCCCGCGAAGCCGATGAACTGATCCGCAAAGCGGACGATGCCTTTAATAAAAAGAATTTCGGTCTGGCATTCGACTCCTATAAACAGGCGGCCGAACTGGATCATCCGGCCGGCTGGCTGAGCCTGGGTGCCTGTTATATGAATGGAGCAGGATGCGAAATCAATTATGAGGAAGCTCTGAAATGTTTTTCAAAAGAGAAGGTGGTGAACACCCCTCCTGCGGAATTTTATCTTGGAATTCTCTATTTTTCGGGGAATGCGGTCAAGCAGGATTTTGCGAAGGCGGCGGAACTGCTGAAACGGTCTGCTGAGAATGGATTTCAGCCGGCGCAGGAATTTCTCGGCTATCAGAACGGAAAGATGCCCTCTCTGGAAATGTCTCTTGAAGAGGCCCTGCGGAACCACTTTCTCCAGACTCAGCAGAAATGAATGTGTTCCAAAGCCTTTTGCAAAATACCGGTTTCAGGCATAATTCCAATGATTTTCTGAACTTGCCGGACGATTTTCTTTTTGATCCGGTTTGCTGCCGTGCGCACGTTTCCGATTGAAATCGAGTGACAGGTATGCTATCTTATCCATATCGAAATCCGCCGCACCTGTCGCTGGAATGCGGAGACCCGCTAACAGGAAAGGATAATATGCTTCCGAAAACCGGTACAGTATTCCACAGTTTGAAACTGCTTTCCTACTGTGGAAGCGGGGCTTATGGAGATGTGTTTTATTGTCAGGACCTTTCCGGGCGGAAACTCGCGGTCAAGATTATTTCAAAGCAGAAGCTCGGCTCACACTGGGAACGGGAACTTCGCGGAGTTATCAATTACCGCCGGATCACCGAGGACAACGCAGGGCTTCTGAAAATCCATTCCGTGGGGGAAGACGAGGAAACGTTTTTCTATACCATGGATGCAGCCGATTCGACAGATTCGGCATCGTATGTTCCGGACACGCTTGCGGCAAGGCTGAAAAAGGGGACTCTGCCGGAAAATGAAATTTTTCCGATTCTGTCTGAATTGTTTGCCGGAATCAGAACCATTCATCAGGCGGGCCTGGTTCACCGTGACATCAAACCGGAAAACATTCTGTTTGTCAAAGGGAAGCCGAAAATAGGAGACATCGGTCTGCTGGTCTCTCTGAGCGAGACCATGACCCAGGCGGCGGGAACGCTGGATTATCTTCCTCCGGAAGAACGCAGCGCGGACAATGCCTCTGAAAACGCGGGAAAGCTGAACCAGGACAACGATCTCTATGCCTTCGGGAAAGTCATTTACTGTGTGGTAACGGGACAGAGCACCCGTCAATGGCCGGCCATCCCCGAAGGACTTCCTGTTACGCCGACTCTGAAATTTTTTATTCACCTTTCCTTCCGCCTCTGCGACAGATTTCCCGCCAGACGCCTTGTATCCATCGAGGAAATCGACCGCAGAATGAAAGAGATCAAACGGAAACTGATGTTCGGGGAAACAAGGAGGGATCAAATCCTTTTCCTGCTGAAGTCCGCGGAAAACGATCTCCGGGGAATCGCTCTCTCTGCAAAGGCTCTGTTCCGAAAACATTGGCGGATTTTGCTTCTGCTGACTCTGGCAGTCGGCGGAAGCATCTGGTATTCCCGGCCGGAACCGCCTTTCGACATCACTCAGCAGAAAAGCAGAAACTATTTCAACGCGGCTCTGAACCTGTCGATGCAGATTCCCTTTCAATGGGAAGTCATGAATACAGACATGATGAAGAAGCGTATCGCAGAAATCAAGGATAATAATGAGTTCAAGGATCCGGTCAAAAGCAGGCAGTTCGCCTTTTTTACGGAACAGGTGAACCGGGGAGTGGATTGCATCTTCATTGATTACAGTTCATCATATATGGACAATATTACAATTCAGGCGTTTCCGCTGCCCGGAAGCATCCTGCTGGAGCAGTCCGACGAGGAGCTCCGGTTTGCAATCAAACAGCTCCATCAGGGGGAACTCGGATTTCATACCGAGATTTACACCATAAAGCATCTGGATTTCAACGGCATCCCTTGTATTGTTCTCGACCTTTCCCATAATCCGGGCCGGAGCCGTACCTGTAATTACCTGTTTGCCATGAAGGAACGGTGTATTACAATTGCGTTGACTGCCAAGCATTCCACGTTTCAGAAACGGCTCCAGGAATTCGAATCCGTTTTGAAAACATTGACTTTTGGCAAAAAAACAGATCGTATGTAAGATTTCCATCTTTGCGGGGAGTAAGAGTGATAAAGCGATAAAATTAACAGGGAATGAAAGATATGGCGTTCACCACTAAAAAATCTCTTCTGAGAAAAGTTCGTGCCGGAGACGAAATCTCGTGGAATGAATTTTATCAGACCTATAAACCCCTGATTCTGCTCTGTGGATTGGATTGTTCTCTGACCGCGACGGAAAACGAGGAGCTGGTTCAGCAGGTCATGATGGAAATCTTTCAGAAGGATATCCTGAAGAATTATGATCTGGATAAGGTTCCCGATCATATCGTCTTTCAATTTGACCCGAGCCGAGGCCGTTTTCGTCATTATCTCAAAAAAATCATCCGGAACCATGCGATCAAATTGTATCACAAGCGGCATGATATGCTTTCTCTGGGAGAGATGGAGGAGGGAGAGGCTCCCGCCGTCGATGACTGGGACAATCAATGGGAGAAGGAATGGAAACGGCATCTGCTCAACATGGCTCTGTTTGAACTGAAAACAGAGGTCCAGCCGGAAACCTTTGTCGCATTTGAAATGTATGCTTTACAGCACAAGCCGGTCAAAGATGTCGCAGAATTTCTGCATATGTCTGTTTCCGCCGTTTACACAGCGAAAAGCCGCTGCATTGCGGATTTGAAGAAAATCATTGCGAATCTGGAGGAACGCTGAAAATGAAACATTACAGCAAGGAGGAACTGGAACTTTACCGCAATCATCAGATGTCCGTATTGAAACGGATTGTCTGCGCAGGACATTTGAACGAGTGCCGGATTTGCAGCAGACGCCTGAAAGAACTCGAAGCAGACGATCTTTTTTTGAATGAGCTCCGTTCCAGCATCCGAATCTTTCAGGAAGTTCAAAAGAAAAAAGAACATATCCGGGAATGCTGAAAAAACTTTTTCACGCCTTTTCAAGAAAACTCCGCCGATTTTCAGACTCAATATTAATAGGGTCTGCTGATTGCGATAAAATCTATTGATTTTGAATAAATTGCAGCAGAAAAAGCTCTGATTGTGCAGTATCTTATTCCTGAAAAATGAGAAAAACCGTGCAGTAAGGAAAGAAAGATCTATCGAAAAAGGTGTCAGAACAAAGAACTGCCGGAGATCGGTCTGTATTTTGCAGGGCGGCTGAATCCGGGAAACCGCTAGATAAAAATGACCGAGCTTGTCCCTTGGGAAGAGGTGGAGTCAGAATATGCAGGTCACTTCAAAAGCCATGCTTGAGGTGAACTTGACTTGAATACTCGTATCGCACCCGGCCCTTGCTGATCAAGGGAATTCCAGCTCTGAGCGATCGTGAAGTAGTGGAAAGCGTGATCGAAAATCCGTATCTTCAATATTTTCCTGGCATCAAAAGCATCCAGAGGAAGGCATCCTTCAGCGCCTCGCTGCTGACGCATTTTCGGAAACCTCTGCCAAGAGAAGTTGTGATATCGTTGAATCTACATGAAACGTTTCCGGACAGGTTTCGGACTTTGATGATTTATGCCACCTCATCCACGTTTCATGCCTCCTATCGGCTTCCTGTTCGTCGAGCCAATGCTTTGCTATGGACTTCCTTCTGATTGACCATCGCGGATGACACCATTGTCCAGTTGCAGCAGCCTTCCCCCTGCCGGGCAGCTTCGGGACTTCCACCCTATAGTCGTACGCCATGCCGGGCGCACATATAATAAAAAAGCGGCCCTTTCGGACCGCCTTCACAAATAGAAACTTGGTGGAAGCAAACCTGTGTGTATTTACAGGCTCAGACGCTTATTTTTTGGCGTCTTTGACTGCTTTTTTTGCAGCTTTTGCGTCTTTTTCAGCCGCCTTCTTGGCAGCAGCTTCTTTTTTCACGCATTTACTGCATTTACAGTCTTTCGCACAAGCCTGCTTGGTGCACTTGGGAGTGCATTTTTCCACTTTTGCGCATGTCTTCTTGGCACAGTCTTTTTTCGCAGCGCAGTTATTGCCTGCAAAAACGACAGCTGTTGCGGCGAAGACGATGACCGCCGTCAGAAAAAGCTTTCTCATCCTCATCTACTCCTTGGGTTACGTTACTTTTGGACAAACTGTACTGATAACATACGGCTGTCCACACTGCGGTAAATACGATAGTATATAAAGATTGCCGGAAGATTGCCGGAAGATTGCAAATCTTCTTTTTTTCAAATGCCGGGAAACCTCTCAGACCGCAGGGAAAGAGACAACAAACGTGGTCCCTCCACCTTCGGTATCCCGAATCTCAATACGGCCTTTATGCACTTGAACAATCGCCTGTACCATCGAAAGCCCAAGCCCGTTGCCTGGCATGGTACGGCTCTTGTCGGTTCGGTAAAAGCGTTTGAAAACAAGCTCTTTTGCATCATCCGGAATCCCGCATCCGGTATCGCTGACGATCAGTCGGACCTCTTTTGCATCTTTTTCCAGTCTCAGGGAAACCGTTCCGTTTTCGGGAGTGAACTTGATGGCGTTGTCCAGAAGGTTTGATGTAAGACGCTGAATTTTCAATTTGTCCGCTTTCAGAAAAACAGGCTCTTCCGGCAGATGAAGCTCAAGAGAAATATTTTTGTCCTCCGCCTGAAACAGGAAAAGTTCATGCGCCTGGCGCAACTCTTCACTGAGGTCGAAGGACTCCGTTTTCAAAGGAGCGATGTTTGTTTCAATGCGTGTAATTTCCAGCATGGCATTGATCATGCTGATCATGTCGTTGCAGTCTTCCGCAACATCGATGATTGCCTCTCGATAGGCTTCCAGATTCTGCGGACCGCTGATGGTGATTTCCGCGATGGTCCGGATCCGGGTCAGAGGGGTGCGAAGATCGTGTGCGACATTATCCGATACGTTTTTGAGTTCGGTAAGAAGATTTTCCGTGTTTTCGCTCATTTTATTGAAAGTGGAAACGAGATTGTCGATCTCCTCGCCCTCGTTTCCCGGGGCGACCCGCTGAGAGAAGTCTCCCTGCGCGATCTGGGAGGCCGCGTTGCTGACCCGCCGGATGCCGGATACAAATTTCCCGGCGATGAGCCACCCCGCAAGAGTCCCCGGCAGAAGGACCGCCGACATCACGGTAAAAGAAATCAGAATGAAAAGAGAGAGATTCTCATAGAGATTGGAAAGATTGTAGCCGATGACGCCTGTGATACCGTCCCGGAGAGGAAAACGGATGATCCGGAAGGTCGAATCTCCGATCCCGATATCCGAAAGCGTATTTTTTTTCACCGGTTTTCCCTTGACCGGCGGATTCAGAACCGCAAAATTCGGAGAATCCATCAGAATGGAACCATCCTTGTTGAAAAGACAGAAAAAGATATTCTGTCCACCGAGACTGGAAGTAATCTCGACGAATGTTTTCCGTACAAAAGGAAGGGCCGTATCCTGTCCCACCTGCTGGGAATAGATCTTGTCGTTGGAATCAAGGCGCAGAATGTAAACATGTCCGCCGGATTCCGCAACCAGGTTGTAGTGCCTCTGGTCGGAGGAAGAATTTTCAAATGCGAGAAGCGGCTTCAGATCGGGAAAGCGCCTCTGGAAGATGGCGTAATGATAAGCAGGAATTCCGGAAAGCGGAATATCCCGCCCCAGACGTTTGTACCGGTTCCCCGTCAGGAACTCACTGGCGACTCTTCCCGCAAGCGATTCCAGACGCGCATTTTCCTTGCTCATAAGATTGTCCCGGAGATTCGCAAACATGAAGTAGAAGCAGATCATCGACGAAAGGATGAACAGCAGAGCATACCATAAAGCGACCTTGAACTTTACGGTATTGAAAATTTTCAGCTTATTCCATGACATAGCCGAATCCGCGCACCGTATGAATCAGCTTTTTCTCGAACGGCTTGTCGATTTTCTCCCGCAGACGGCACATCCTGGTTTCCACAATATTTGTCTGCGGATCGAAATTGTACTCCCATACATGTTCAATAATCATCGTTTTGGAAACGATTCTTCCGGCGTTGCGCATCAGGTATTCGAGGAGCACATATTCCTGCGGCTGAATATCAATCCGGATTCCGGCGCGGTGCACTTTATGGCTCAGCAAGTCGATCGTCAGATCGCCCACCGTAAGTGTTGTGGGTTCCACCACGTTGCTTGCCCGGCGCAGAAGCGCCTGAATCCGGGCGAGCAGCTCCGCAAACGCAAAAGGTTTTGCAAGATAATCGTCTCCGCCCGCCTGAAGACCGCGCACCTTGTCTTCCACGGAATTCTTTGCGCTCAAAACGAGAACCGGTGTCTTGATCTTGGCTTCGCGAAGTTTCTGAATGACCGTGAAGCCGTCCATTTCCGGAAGCATGATGTCAATGACGGCGACATCGAATTCCCCTGTTTTCATTTTAAATAAACCGTCTTTTCCGTCGGCGGCATGGACCGTGTTGAATCCGGCCTGCTCCAGTCCTTTCATGATGAAAGCCGCCGTTTTTTTATCGTCTTCAATAATGATGATGTTCATCGGACTACCCATTCCCCTGTAATGCTGCGGTTTTTCGGTTCCCTTTTAATTTAGACGCGATCCGTTATTTTGCAAATGGGGAAACCGGATTCGTTTCTCCGGAAAGAACGCTTGAGATAATTTCCGTTTGAAAAGTCCGTTCTCTGGAATTATATTCAGGCGGAAATCAACCAGTCAGATACAAAAGGATACGGATATGATCTTTTCTTGGAAAGCAATTCTGCTGGCCGCATCGCTGCTCGGCCCGTTCTTTTTTTCCGGGGCGGAGGAGCGGCAGCCAGCGCTCACAGTAGAGACGGCTTCCGCGGAAACCCTGACCAATCTGAAAGAAATCGACGTGAAGGATTCCGTCGTATTCCATCATAAAAAACCGTTCAGCGGCTTGATTTTTCTGGAATCGCTCAAGGAAACGGAGATTTCTTCTTTGAAGAATGTCTTTCCCTCATTCTTTTACAAACAGCTCACCGCCGTTCCTTTCAAGAAGGAGTCCATGCTGCTGGAACTGCGCAACGGTCTCTTTCATTCCGTCCGCGTCAAAGCCAACGATGAGCACAATACCAGCGTGATCCTCTCTCTCCGGAAAAACGGGGGATTCCTGCGGAGGCTTTTCCAGGACAATACCCTCAAAATCGAACAGGAATTCAACCGCATGGGCAGAGCCCACGGCAAGTTCATCTCCTACCATCCGAACGGCAATCCGTTTTTTACAGCGGAGTATCAGGACGGCGCCAATTTCGGCGTCATGCGCCGCTTCGCTCCGGATGGCAGGCTCATCAAGGAAGTCAGGCTTGACAACAACATCACAGTCACCACTCAGCCGAAAAAGAAAAAATGAACGCTTTCCACGACATCGACCTGAATCACTGGAACCGTCTTTCCAAGTTCCGATACTACCGCCAGTTTGAAAATCAGCTTTTCAACATCACTCTTCAGGCAAATGCGGAAGCGCTCTACCGCTTTGCCAGACAAAACCGTCATTCCTTTTTTCTGATAACCCTTTTCGCGATTCTGAAAGCACTGAACCAGGTTCCGCAAATGCGTCAGAGAATCACGGAAGACGAACGTGTCATCGAATTTGAACATGTTGCCGCTCTGACCCCCATTATGACTCCGGAAGAAGAATTCAATATGGCTCTTACCGAATACGCCGACTGTTTTCATGACTTTCTGCTCCAAGCCATGCCCGCGGTGGAAGAGGCGAAAATGGGGAAATTCAACCCGGATACCCGCAAACGCAATGACTACATCTGCGCAAGCTGCGTGCCGTGGTACGGTTTTTCCGCTCTCTCGCAGGCCGCGTTGTCGCTGAAACAGAGCATCGTGATTCTGGCATGGGGAAAAATGGATGACCGTTTCATGATACCGATCTCTCTGCAGCTGAATCATGCGCTTGTTGACGGCATCCATGTGGGGCATTTCCTGAAATTCACAGAGGAGTTCTTCCGTCATCCGGAATCTCTCTAGCGGCCAGGATCGGAAAATACAACGCATTCTTTCCCCATCCGGGAAAAGCATTTTCGGATTCCGCTGTTTTTCCAGCCTCCGTCCGGTAAACTCAGAGGCAAAGAAACGGGCGCTTCAGGCGGAAAGCTGTTTCTGAAACTTCCAGATGCCGGCGATGCCGCGAAGAGTGAAGGTGTCGTCGGCATGTTCGAAAGCGGGAAGTCGACGGAGAAAGAATGGCGCGTCTCCTCCACAGGCGACATACCGGATTGGTTTCCCGGGGAACCTCTTTTCCATCCGGGCGACAATCTCGCGGACCGCTCCCAGAGCTCCCGCATCGACTCCGATATCAATCGCATCCACCGTGTTGTTTCCGGGAAAATCCGGAATATCGGAACAAATCTCCGTCAGCGGAAGTTTCGCCGTGTAATCATGAAGCGAGCGGCGCAGGAGAAGGCGTCCCGGCAGAATCGCCCCGCCGCGCATTTTTCGTTCCGAATCCACAAATTCCATATTGATTGCAGTTCCGAAATCGACGCAAAGCGCGGGCAGCGGTCCGGAAAGAATCAGCGCGGCGGCATTGGCAAGTCGGTCCGCTCCCAGCGTTTCCGGCTTTTTCATTAAAGAAAGGTCAACGGGTCCCCGCGCAAAATTCGGAGAAACAATCAGAGCCCCCGCGCGGCGCAGAAGTTCCTCGAAAACCGGAACGACACTTGCCGCGGCCATCTCCGGAACAGCAAATTCCTCCGGATGAAATTCGGAAGTCGGCACCTTTGCAACAGGAAGGATCGCTCCGCTGCAAAGGTCCGCGATTTGCACATGGGTGTTTCCCACGTTGAAAAGCCGACAGTCCATAGGAGAGGAGATCAGCCGCCGAGTTTTTCGATAATGCTGATCAGCGGCATGAACATCGCAAGAACAATTCCGCCGACCACAACAGCAAGGAACACGATCATCAACGGCTCAATCATGGAGGTCAGAGCGCCGACCGCGTTATCGACTTCCTCGTCATAGGTATCGGCGATCTTGTCCAGCATTTCGGGGAGCTTACCGGTTTCCTCGCCCACTTCGATCATACTGATCACCATGTCGGGGAAGATCTTTGTCGTGGCAAGCGGCCCGGCGATCGTTTCTCCTTCTTTCACGGCATCGTGCACTTTCTGAACGGCGGCGGCGACAACGTCACTGCCCGAAGTCTCTTTCACGATACTCAACGCATTCAAGACCGGCACTCCGGAACCCATCAATGTTCCCAGCGTTCGCGAGAACTTCGAAATGGAAGATTTTGAAATAATCGGTCCGAACAATGGCAGATTGTAATAGAAGACATCCAGTGCATGCTTGCCGAACGGCGTTTTGGCAAACACTTTATAGGCAATCACGATTCCGACGATAATGCCGATCAGCAGAAGCAGCTGATCCTGCATGAACCGGCTGGCGCCCATCACGAATTCCGTCAGGGCGGGAAGCGGAGCGCCTTCGAGCAGTTCTTTGAAGATTTTCTCAAACTTCGGCACGATGAAGATCATCAATCCGGCGGTGATCGCGCCAGCGATACAGAGAACGATACACGGATACACCATTGCGGATTTCACTTTTCCGGCAATCCGGGAGGCCTTTTCCATGAAGGAGGCAAGACGGTCCAGAATCACTTCCAGCTTACCGGCGGCCTCGCCTGCGCGCACCATGTTCAAATACAGTTTATTGAAGGACCGCGGATGCTGAGCCAGCGCTTCGGAAAATGTGGATCCTGCTTCGACACCTGTCGCAACCTCCCCGATGATCTTCTTGATGACTGGGTTTTTCGCCTGTTTCTCCAGCGTTTTCAATGATCGGATCAAAGGAAGACCGGCATTGAGAAGGATTGCCATCTGGCGGGTGAATACTGTAAGATCCTTCTGTTTGATGACCGCAGGCCCCAGTGAGATGTTCAGGTTCATCGCACTGACTTTTTTCTTTTCGTCCTTCTTGACCGTTTCTTTTTTCTTGATCTCGACCTTCCGGACCTGCTTGATTGAGGTCGGGAACAAGCCCTGCTCCTTCAGAAACGCGGTGACCGCTTCTTCGTTGGCGGCCTCCTTCTGCCCTCTTCTCTCTTTTCCCGTGGCATCCATTGCCGCGTACTGATACAAAGGCATAGTTTCATCTCCTTTCTCTGCGTCCGGGAAGCGGCGGCATCCCGTCCTGTTGTAAAAAATTGCTTTGCAAACCATTCCGGCGAACGGAAAGAGTCATTCTCCTCAAGGTCCTCCCGCCGGTAAATACAAGAGTCATCCATTGTTTATGGGATATAATAGCATGAAGAAATCGCTTTGTCCAGCCGTTCCGGAATAAAACCGGAGGGAAAGAGAGATTTTTTTCTGGAAAATCCTTTCCCGGAGAACCCGGCCGACGGGAAAACCCCGGTGAATTTTTTTTCCGGAGGTTGAATTCACACAATTCCGGCTGTATTCTATAAAATGAATTATATGGAGATTTTCGATTATGGAACTGCTTTATGAAATACAGGTTGACAACGGGGCCCGTTACCATGCCATCGGCGACGAATCCCTGATGCTCAAACCGGAGGAATACTGCGTTGTCCGCAAGGACTTTTACACTGACTACGCCCGTGTCATCAAGATCTGCCGCGAAGCCACGCCGGAAGATCACACCCAGGAGCCGCAGGGACCCGACAAAAAAACCGAAACGCCGATCATTCAGCGCAAGGCAACTGTAGTGGATCAGAGCAAGGCACACGAAAATCTTGCCCGGGCAAAATCCGCCATGCGGACGGCGGCTCAGCATGTCGAACTGCTGCAGCTGCCGATGAAGCTGATCAATGCCCACTACTCCTTTGACGGAAAACTTGTCACGATTCAGTTCAGCGCCGAAGGCCGGGTCGATTTCCGCGAACTGGTCAAACAGCTTTCCTCCGCGCTCAACACCAGAATCGAACTGCGTCAGATCGGTGTCCGGGATGAAACCGCCGCGATCGGCGGCATTGCTCCCTGCGGGCGCATTCTCTGCTGCTGTTCCTTCCTCAAGGATTTCGCCTCCATCAACGTCAAAATGGCGAAGGAGCAGGATCTCTCGCTGACTCCATCCACAATCTCCGGAGTTTGCGGAAGACTCAAGTGCTGTCTGAAATACGAGCACGAAGGCTATCTCGAAATGGAGAAGACCATGCCGAGGCGCGGCGACTGCTGCGAATGCGCGGAAGGACGGGGCCGGATTGTCGACCGCAATCTGCTCACTCAGAAAGTGGCGGTTTGTCTCGACGAGACGAACCGGACTGTCATCTGTCACAGGGACGAGGTTACCGTGGTTTATCCCGAAAAGCACAAATACTCGAAGAAGTCCGGAGGCTCCGGTTCCGGACAGAACGGGAAAAATTCCGAAAACTGAGTGAAACGAGGTGTATCATGAAGGTCGGAGATCCCATTCAATGCCCGCACTGCGGTGCGGATTCCTTTCTGAAAAAAGAGTCGGTCATGGACGGATGGGCCAAGGTCGGAGAGGTGCTGAAATGCGCCTCCTGCTCCGCTGTCATCGCCAGAGTGCAGGAATCCGAGTCCGGGACAAAGAAGGCATCCGATGCCGCGGAACGGCTGAAACGGTTTCTCGGCGCAGAGAAAGAGGAAACATTGCATCTTTCTCTCGATCAGGCGGACAAGCGTTTCTGCAAGGACTGTGTCAATTTGATTCAGCATCCGTTCGTTCTTCGCTGTTCCCTGGATGGCCGCGCGGTCAACCCGATGGATGACTGCGACCGTTTCCAGGCCAGATAAAACGGAAATATTTTTTCCCGCAGCCTTGCACTCTGTCCTTTTGCCTGTAGAGTAATGAGGAACGGCCCTTGAATTCAACGCATTTGCAGAAGGAATATTCGACATGCGGGAAAAAGTTCTGATCAATCATGACTGGCGTTTTCTGGAAGGCCCCCTGAAAGAGTCCGACACTCCGAAGACCAAATCGGCGATGTATCTTTCCGCCAAAACGGAACGTCTCAAGTGGGGGCCGGGGACCTATACGCACAACGATGTCCCGGGGTGCTGGGATCTTGACGGGGAACTTCCTGCGGAACGCTGGGAGGCGGTTGATCTGCCGCACGACTACATTATCGCGCGGACCCCGGACCCGAACGAGGCCGGAGCGCTCGGCTTCTTCCACTATGATGACGCATGGTATCGGAAACACTTCAACCTGCCGCCGGAGGACCGCGCAAGACGGATCGCCGTCTATTTCGAAGGCATCTCCGGAATTTCCGATATTTATCTGAACGGATGTTTCCTGAAACACAATGACGGCAGTTATGTCTCTTTTGAAGTCGATATTACCGATCTTGTCCGCTTCGACCGGGAAAATGTTCTTGCCGTCCATGTTGATCCGCGTGTTCAGGAGGGGTGGTGGTATGCCGGGGGCGGCATCTATCGGAATGTCTGGCTGGTCAAGACCGATCCCGTCGCAGTGGATCTCTGGGGAGTGTTCATCCCGGTCCGGAAGCGCGAGGGGGAAAGCTGGGATGTGCCTGTCGAAGTCACCATCCGCAATTCGGGCTATGAGGATGAAT
>CALXMJ010000431.1 GCA_944389445.1 uncultured Victivallales bacterium
CGACAATCTTCTGAATGCGGTTCAGGCGGGAATTGTGGAATCCGGGGTCCGGGTGCCGCAGGATCTGACCGTTGTCTGCCATACGAACTTCCCCGATCCGCCGGAGACGGTCATCCCCATTCTGAAAGTCGGATTCGACAACCGGGAACTGCTCTGCTCCTCCATTGAAGCGGTCCGGGAATACAAGAGTTCCGGCGTTACGACACGGAATGTCATTCTGGGCAAATATGAAACGGAAATCAATCAAACAAAAGAATCAGTATAAGTTCAAAGAAAGGATTTCGAAATGAAATTACCACATCTGGCACTCCTTCTGGCGGCATGTCTCCTGGAAGGAAGCACATCCGGAGCAGCCGTACCGGAACCGGCGCCCGGACATGAAAATGCTCCGGTGATCTTTTTCGCTCATTTCATGCCGCAAGTGTCGTGGGGAGATATTCACTCCAATGGACACATCGGCGGCAATGCCGATGTCTTTCCGTTCTATCCGCAGTCCGGCACCAAACTCGAACAGATGAAACGCGCGATGCTTGCCGCTCTCGACAGCGGCATCAACGGATTCCAGTTTCTCACGGTCGTTCCCCGCGAGGCATGGAAGGCAGCCGAAGAAGTCCGGAAAGAGACCGGAAAGCTCTTCTACATCGCCCCCGAATGGTGCGACATGGGCCCCGATCGGAAAAAAGCAGCTGAACGGATCGCCGCTTTCCTCAAAGAACATGAAAAAAGTCCTTTTATATACCGGCGCAACGGGGTGCAGGTGCATTTCCTTTACAATCACGGAAAATGGGCGGGGAAAAACACCAATCGCAGCGAAGGAGTGCGGGAGGTGAAGAAAATGCTGGCGGATCAGGGACTGAAAGTTCTGCTTGTTCCGACCGTCGGCGATCTGGGCAAAACCGTACTGGACCGTCCCGACCGCACCCACGCGCCTTTTGATCCTTTCCGAAAAACGGAATTCGGTCCGCTGAAATATCTCAAAGAGACAAACTGGGACGGCGCTACCGACCTGAATTCCGGCTCCGATATGCGCGACGATCAGATCCGGGAAATCAAGAAACGACTCGCCGAACTCGGCAAACCGTTTCTTTTCGTTCCCGCTCTCCGCTCCATGTACGACAGTTCCAACCGCTACTGGCAGGCGATTCACTGCCGGGGCGAAGGGTTCCGCGTTCTGCGCCGCGATCTGCGCCAGTGGATCGAACACGGCTTCCGCATCTTCACCTTCTCCACCTGGAACGACGTCAACGAAACCATGCTCATGCCCTCCAGCCGCAACGTGTGGGGACTCAATGACATGATCCGCTATTACCACGGACTTGCCGAAAACGGAAAGAGCCCATTCCCCTCTCCGCGCTTTCTTCTCTCCTATGAACCGGAAGTCCTGCTGGGAGAACAGGGATTCTTCCAGTTTCTCGTAATCCCGGAAACGGATACTCTCAGCGGCGACTACCGGGCAAATGTCTCACTGCGCGATCTGAATGGAAAAGAGATCAGCGCGTTCAGCCTGCTCGCCCAGATCGACGGCGAGTCCCGCGACTCCTTCAACGAACACCGCTTCGACACAACTTTCCTCAATACGCCGGAAATGGTACTGATTCCATATGTGACTGTCACTCAGATTGACAAATCCTCCGGAGCATCCCGGAAGCTGTACAATTCCGTCCGTCTTGCCCCGATCCGGGTCCGCTGCAACCGCCTCAGTTATTTTGTACCATATACAATCTCGCTGAACCATATCAATCCGTCGTCCAGCCTGAAGCTCTCCTGGGAAAACGCCCCCTCCCCCGTTCTCGTATCGGAAACGGGCAAACTGCCGAACCTGAAACTGGACATCCGCGGCGACAAGGAGTTCCGCAGAGTCAATTTTGCAGAAAGTTCTCTTCATATCGGAGCCGTGCGGCCTTCCGACGCCAAAGGGAAAGCGCTCAAATACTTCATCCGCTTCAGCGTGGACACCCCCGTCAAAGCGAAGTTCATGGTGCAGAACGGAACAATCGACTCTGCCTACACACCGTTCTGGGATCTGAACCGCGCCTATCGCAAGATCGGTTCGGAAAAAGCGGAGCTTTCTCTACCCGTCAGCTACCGGAGCCTCCCGCTGGTCGTTGAAATCAGCGGCAGTCCGGAAACGGAATGGACCCTCGCAGTTCCCGGAGCGCCAGTCCTGAAGGGCACCATCCGTTCCCTCGCAGAACAGCCGATCCTCAAAGAGATGGTTTCCGCAGGAAAGAAAAACGTTCTCTCCATGCAGCTGACCACGGATGCAACCGATCCGAATATCGACTTCCCGATTTCGAAATCGGCGGTCGCACGCCGTCCCCTCCCCGTACAGGAGGGCAGCGATTCGATGCGGGTCATTCATGCCTGGGGACTCGACCGGAACGAAATGCTCAGCTACTCCAATCCGGTCGCGCTGAAAATCAAAAAGTACACGGGAGCAAAGATCCCGGTCCGCTTTCTCCAGACGGGCGGCACCTTCGACGACTTTGTCAACAATCACAATGCCGCATCGGAAAACAAATTCACCCGGAGCGACATCCGCTCCCGGACCGTGGACACCTCCCTGATCCCCTATCATCTGCTGACCTTCGACGAGGGAGCCGGCAGAGAAGTGAACCATCACGGAACGGCACACCAGCTTGGACGCGGATGGCTCGAAGGAAAATATCTCTGGAACCGGAACGGATGGCGGAACTCGTCTCTGAAACTGCAAGGCGGAGTCCTCAAGCTGCGCTCCAAAACCATGCCGCACGGCTGCCTGACGGTCAGCATGCGAATCCGGCTGGATGAAAGTGCGGCCTCCCGTGAAAACGCCGTCATGGAGGATGCGGACAACTACCAGATGAAACTTTCCGGCTCCTTCAGTCTCACAGTGGAACCGGATGGACGCGTCACGCTTCACCGCCCGATCTCCGGAAGAGATGCGAACCTCTCCTCCGCCGTTCCGCTGAAGAAAGGCTGGAATCACATCGTCGCCGTTTACGATCTGGAGTCTCTGAAACTCTATCTCAACGGACTTCCCGCCGGCGAAAAGCAAAATCTGAAGCCAGCTTACGCGCGAACCCATTCCACCCCGTCCATCGGGACCTCCAGACTCAAAAAGGGCAAACAGGGCGAACCGCTCTCCTTCCACGGGGAAATCGACCAGCTGGAAATCATCGGAACCGCTTTGAACGATGCGGACGTCCGGAAGCTCTATCAGAACGGATCATGGAAATAAGTATCGGTAAATTAAAAACAAATACGACCGGGGCGATTCCCAGCACCGCCCCGCATCAAACAGAAAAAGGAAGCTGATTATGAGAAAAATACAAAATGCAGAAACCGGTCGGATCACAGAAAAAACCGGATCACCAATCGCTTATGGAGCAAAAACGGGTTTCACACTGATAGAACTCCTTGTTGTCGTGGCGATCATCGCCATCCTTGCGGGACTTCTTCTGCCGTCGCTGAACAAGGCACGGCAGTCGGGACTGGCGGCATCCTGCACCAATAATCTCAAACAGATGGGACTCTACTTCCACAACTACACAAGCGATTCCAACGACAATCTTCCATTTCATACCACAAATCCAAGCAGCAGAGACGCGGCACAGCAGAACTGTCTTGTCTGGGTCCTTCAGAAACTCTATCCGAAAGTCTTTCTCAGCGACCGGGATTACAGCGCAAAAAAAGGCCGCCAGTTCTGGCATTGCCCGGCAGCCCCTCTCTACACCTACGCCGAGGCGGGCGGACAGGGTCCCAGCGATTTCGGCACCAATTCCCGCATGGGATGCGACAAGGACGGGAACTGGGTATACAGACTTCCGCAGTCCGCACCGCAACCCTCACGAAAATTTCTTCTTGCAGACATCCGTCAGAACGGTCGTCCGAATCACAATCCGGAAAGTTTTACCGCAATGCAGGAATCGGCACGCCACAACAACACGCTGAACATGTCCTTCTTCGACGGTCA
>CALXMJ010000432.1 GCA_944389445.1 uncultured Victivallales bacterium
GGTGCTGAGATGTTTACCGGATTGATTGAGACAACCGGAATCATTCTGGAACGCAAAATGACCGGAAACGCCGGAAAATTGATCGTGGAGGTCAAAAGGAAACTGGAGCATCTGGAGAAGGGGGAGAGCATCGCCGTGAACGGCGCCTGCCTGACTCTGGAACAGGGAATGAAAGGCGGACCGCTCACATTCCACGTGATGCGGGAAACCTTTTCCAGGACCAATCTGGGGTCCGAACCTCCTGGCGCGATGGTGAACGTGGAACGGGCGCTTGCCGCAAACGGGAGGCTCGGCGGACACATTGTCAGCGGACATGTGGATGCAACTGCGCGGATTCTTGCGTTTGAACGGCGGGAGTCCGATACCGAGCTCGAAATCGAACTGCCCCGCGGACTGGAAGAGTATTTCGTGGAAAAAGGCTCCGTCGCTGTGGACGGCATTTCTCTGACGATTGAAAAGGTATATCAGGATCGTTTCAAGATCGGCATTATCCCCACAACGTGGGAGGAGACCTCCCTGCGGACAAAGAAGAGGGGCGGACTGGTGAATCTGGAAACGGATGTGATCGGAAAATATGTGATTGCCCGTCTGAATCGTCTGGAAAAGAGGAAGTCGAATGTGACGATGGAAATGCTTGCGGAGGCCGGGTTTCTATGATTGCATCCGTCCGGCAGCCGTTTTCCGGGATCGCGTCGAAAACTTCCTTCGGGATGGCGCTTGCCGCATCGGGACTGCCGGTGCGGAATATTATGGTTTGTTCGGATTCCCTGAAAGAATTCGATGCTGTGGAATTTCCCGTTGAGATCCTCGAGCTGAAGGAAGCCTCAAGGCTTCTGGCCGGGGCGATCAACGGGTTTCAATATCTTCATATCGGATCGATCATCGACCGGGAGGTCGCATGCAATCTTCCGTATGCGTCGGAATCGTTGTACAACGAATTTGCCGCTTACACGGAAAAGATCGTGCATCTTCTGGACTCCATCGGAATTCATACGGTGACATTCGATCCCGGAATGAATTCGGTCCTGACCGATCCGCGGACTCTGGCTTCGATGCTCCGGATGCTCAAGCTGATTGCTCCGGTGCTGCAGCGGACGGGTGTCGTTCTGCTGCTGCCGTTTTCGCTCCCATGCCGCGGAAAGGAGACTCCGGAAATGCTGATCGATTTCCTGCGAGCTTCCATGATACCGAATCTGAAAGTTCGTCTGGATATTCATCCTCACGAGATTTCCCGGGTGCGGACTCTGCCGGACCGTCTTGCCGGAACCCTGCTTCTTGAGGTCCGTTCCGTTCTGTTCCGTTACGACGCCGATTCCGGCAACGTGCTGATTCCGGAACATGTGAAACCATGGATTGAGGCTCTCCATCCGCTGGGGTTCCGCGGACCTTTCATGGCGGCGCCCGCTTCGTCCGGCGCCGAACGTTTTCCGCATGAAGCGGATGAATGGTCCGCTCTGATACATACATTGCGCACTGAAACCGAAGGAGGTCGAAAATGAAACTGGGCGTCAATATTGATCATGTCGCAACATTAAGACAGGCTCGTCATACGAAGTACCCGTCTCCGCTTGCTGCCGCGGAGCTCTGCATGAAGGCGGGTGCCGACGGCATCACCGCGCATCTCCGGGAAGACCGGCGCCATATTCAGGACCGTGATATGGAAGCTCTTTCCAAAGCCGTTCCCCGTTTGAACATGGAGATGGCTGTGACCGATGAGATGGTCCGGATCGCATCCGCACTGAAACCGGCGCACTGTTGTCTTGTTCCGGAGAAACGACAGGAGCTTACCACTGAGGGGGGACTCGATGTCGCCGGAAAATTCGATCATGTTAAAGCCGCCGTGGAGACGCCCTCCGCCGCTGGAATTGTCGTCAGTCTCTTCATTGATCCGGATCGGAAACAGATTGAGGCGGCAAAACGCTGCGGCGCTCCTGTTATTGAACTTCACACAGGTGCCTTCGCCAATGCGGAAGGGGATGCGCAGGCCGCTGAACTGAAACGTCTTGCGGATGCCGCCGAGTTCGCCCATTCTCTTGGTATTACGGTCAATGCCGGACACGGTATTGATTATGAAAACATCAAACTTCTGCTGCGGGATGTCCCCCACTTAAATGAACTCAATATCGGACACAGCATCATCTGCCGCGCGGTTTTCATCGGTCTTGAAAACGCCGTTGCGGAAATGCTTGCTCTGATGAGCGGCTATCAGAAATAATCCAGTAAAAACAAGGGGATGGTTTCATCCCCTGTTTACAGGGTAATATACTCCAGAATTTCCGGTTCCCGGAATTTTGCTGCGGGAAGAATGCGCAGAAGCTCTGTCCTGAACCGCTGAAAATCGTCACGCAGAGAAAAGGATGTGAGAGGCTGATCGTAGAATTGATCGTAATGAGTCGGAACCAGACAGCCGAAACGCACGTTTTCGGCACACATCCGGGGAAAACCCTGCTGCCATTTGCTGACGCCGCAGAAAAAATAATCGCATACGGTTCCCTTAAGCGTCTCCGGAAGGAAGTTGGCTGATCCGGTGTTTAGAACTGTCAGATCGCCGAAATGAAACAGAAAAGCGAATATTTCACCGCACCGCATGGCTTCTCGTGTGATTATTCCCGGGGGAACCTGATCGTATCCTTCACAAGGAAGAGACGATCCCATGTGTCTTGATTCGATCACATCGACTTTTATCGTTCCGTACTGGATCTGGTCGCCGTAATGGATTTCCCGGAGATTTTGCTCAGGGATGCCGCATGCTCTGCAAATGTTCAGCGTTGTTTTGGAGCCGTATAAAAGCGCGTCGGTCCTGCGAATGATTTCCGGAGCATCGGCGAGATGGTCCCAGTGCGAATGTCCGATAAAAATCGCATCGGCTTTTCTGATATAGCGTTCCACCAGTGCCGGATCGGAGAGTTTTTCGGAATCTCCCCTCGTCACACACGGGTCCAGAAGCAGACTCTGGCCCTGATACAGAAACTCAAAACCGTTGATTCCCAGCCAGCGAACTTCTACCTGGTTCTTCATTTTTCACACTCTCTCGTTTTTGGTATGCGCACGGCAGAACAGATTTGTACCGAAAAGTTCACTCCAGATCAAGTTCCTTGAGAATGTCCGGGAAATCCGTCTCCTGGCAGACCGGAAGACGGGGAAAACGGCGGGTCAGCATGGCGGCGAACACCCCTTTGCCGGAGACCGAAAGACATTTTCCCGCCTTGTTGTGAAGTTTCGCACTGCAAAGCCCGCAGCTTGGAGATTTTGATTTGAAAATATAAGCGTCGATTTTCAGCCGCTCCAGCTTGTCGAGTTTTCCGAGTCCCCATTCGGTCATCATTTCCGTGACATCCTCCCCGGTCTCGGTCACTTTCAGACGAGTTCCCTTCGGTGATGCCTCCAGATGCATCGGCGGACGGGGAATTTCCAATCCGCACTCGACTTCCGGGCAGACCGGAATGAAATCCACCTTATCCTTCAGCGCATTGACAATCGACATATCCATTTTGGAAGACCCATCATAACGGTACTTCAATCCGATCAGACAAGCGCTGATTGCAATTTTCGGTTTTTTCATTCCGGTATTCTCCCGGTTTTATCAGATTTTTTTGATTTCCGGACCCGCCGGTGTATCTTTAACCACCCATCCGAGAGCCTTGAGCTGATCGCGAAGCGCATCAGCCCGGGCAAAATCCTTTGCTTTTTTGGCTTCCGCGCGTTGATTCACAAGTTCTTTGACCTCATCGGGGATTTCCGTTGATTCGGTCTTTGCGGCGTCGACATCAAAGACGGCGAGAATCCGGTCGAAATCGCGGAACTGCTGAAGAATCAGAGCGGCTCCTTCGGATTCCAGTCCGTTTTTGCCGAGAAGTCCGTTGACGGTCCGTTCCAGCGTGTAGACGGCGGAAAGGCCTTCCGCAATATTCAGATCATCGCCGAATGCGGCTTTGAATTTTTCTTTTGCCGTATCTGCGGCAACTCGTGCATCATCCACTCCTTTGCTTCCAGCAGGCAGGGATTTCAGACGCTGGAAGAACGCATCAAATTTCGAGAGCGCATTTTTGGCCTGATCCAAAGCGGCAAGGCTGAAATTCAGTTTCGAGCGGTAATGGGTCCCGATCAGGGTCCAGCGGATTTCTCTTCCGGTGTAACCCATTTTCCGCAGATCGCGAATGGTATAGAAGTTGCTGAGCGATTTCGACATTTTCTTGCCGTCAACGATCAGATGTTCGCAGTGCAGCCAGTAGTTGACGAATTTGCAGCCGTTTGCGGCTTCGCTCTGGGCAATCTCATCCTCATGATGGGGGAACATATTGTCCACGCCGCCGGTGTGGATGTCGAATGTTTTTCCGAGATACTTCATGCTCATGGCGCTGCATTCGAGGTGCCATCCGGGACGGCCTTCGCCCCAGGGACTCTCCCATTTCACATCGCCGTCGTTCGGATCCCACGCCTTCCAGAGAGCGAAATCCGCCACGGAATCTTTTGCGTATTCGTCCGTGTTGATGCGGACACCCGCCCGCTGATTTTCCTTGTCAATCCGGGCAAGAGCTCCGTAATTCCGGAATTTTTCAATGGAAACATAGATGGATTTGTCCGGAGCCTGATAAGCATATCCCTTTTCCATCAGGATCTTGATCATTTCGATCATTTCCGGAATGTGGGTTGTCGCTTCCGGATAATGGGCAGCCCGTTCGATTCGCAGTTCGTCGAGGTCTTCGAAAAACGCTTTTTTGTAAATTGCAGTGAAATCGCGAAGAGGCATTCCTTTGGCTTTGGAATCGCGGATCGTCTTGTCATCCACATCGGTCAGATTCATGACCTGCGTGACTTTGAATCCGTGGTATTCGAGAGTCCGTTTCAGAAGATCTTCAAAAAGATATGCCCTGAAATTGCCGATGTGCGCATAGTTGTATACGGTCGGGCCGCAAGTGTACATTCCGACATTGTCTGCATGGATCGGCGTAAACTCCTGAACGGTTCTGCCCAGAGTGTTGAAAAACTTCATGATTCGTTTGTTCTCCCCGTTCAGTTTCCAAAGAGTTTCTGGAGTTCCTCCTGGAATTCCATGATATCGGTTTCATCCGGCTTGCCGGTCGTTTTGGAAAGACCGAGGCGTCCGGTCTGGTCCAGGAACCAGTCCGCCGTCACGCCGGAACCGAATTTGACTGTGCCGTTTGCGATGGTGCCCGGTTTCATCAGTTTGCTCAGTTCGACCACTGTTTTGCCGCGAACCTTGTCGGATGCGGGTTCCGAGGCTTTCTCTTCTGCCGGTTCCGGCGGAAGATCCAGATCGTCTTCTTCCGCGGTGCCTTCATCGTCGATCGGCAGAGGCTCTTCCGGCGGAGTTTCCTTTTTCGGTTCTTCCTTGTCCAGTTTGCTCCAGTCGGCCGATTCAATTTCGGAAGCGAGCATGCGCAGTTCCATATAGGTCATGCGAACGCCTTTTTCAGTCAGTTCGTCCTGAATCTTGGAAAGGGAGATCCCTTCCGAAACGCGGGCGGCGATCAATGCTTTTATTTCGTCATTTGTCATTTGAATTCTCCATTTGCGAAAATTGTTTCCTGTAATTTGACATGAGAAAGATAGCCTCAATTTTTATTTATGCAAGTTCAATCAAAATGAATTTTTCCTTAATTCCTGAAATAAAGAAAATGGAAATAATATAAAACAACATAAAATGATAATATACGACATGAAACGACAGAAAACGTTTTTTGTAAATACGGCTTAAAATGAACTCCAGTCAGTCAAGTGAAAGAGGCTGGTGTAGAGGTCGAGGATGGGAAACGATGTTTCCTGGTAGACCGGGACGATGTTTCCCGGGATCGGTTCGGAAACGGTTTTTCCATCGACTTCCGGTTCCGGCGGCGGGAGCGCCGCAATATTGGACAGTTCAATGAGCGCGACGGTTTTTGCCTCGGCTGTATCAGGAGCAGTTTCGCAGAGCGCGGCAGCCAGATTCAGTTGAATCCGAATCAGCAGTTGAATGATGCTGTTTTTAATCCGTGTTTCCGGGCGTTGCCTGAGGGCTTTTTTCTCCAGGGCCTGGTCCGGCATCCAGAGTCGGGAGGAGAGAATTTCATAGACATTATCATTGGCACGTGCGGCCAGATCTCCGGAGAGGCCGTTCAAAAGGAGAAATGCTTTCATCAGGAGCGGATCCGAGTTTGCCTTCAGATACAGATATTCGACTTTCGATACAAGGTTCTGCCGTTTTCTCCGCTTGAGCGCTTCCGCCGCTTCTTTGTTTCCGGAGGCTTTCAGTTCCTTTTCGATTTCTTTTTCCAGATGAGCGAGAAACGCATTGCGCGGATAAGAGTATGCCTGAAAGAGCCGCTCCGCCAGTTCCGGATTTTCCAGTACGGCGGAAATGCAAGCGGGCAGAGAGATGTAAACAACGGTTGGAAGGGACGTCTCCGCAGGAAGAGAAGACCCCGGCGGTGCTCCGTGAAGCGGAAGCAAAAGGAAAATCAGGAAAAATAAATGGGAAAGACGACAGCTCATCGGTCAAAGTTCCGCCAGCGAGATCCGGACTCCGAGCGAGGAGAGTTTTTCCGGCAGGTTTTCATATCCGCGGAAGACGATTTCGGCATTGTTGATTGCCGAGATTCCTTTGGCACAGGCGGCGGCGATGATCATTGCCATTCCGGCACGGATATCGGGGCTTGACATCGTGATGCCGCGGAGTTTCGCCGGTCCGGAGATCACAACACGATGCGGATCGCAGACGATCGCGTTTGCCCCCATGGCGATGATGCGGTCTACAAAATAGATGCGGCTCTCGAACATCTTTTCGAAGAAAAGCACGGAACCTTTCGCCTGCGTTGCGGCAACGATCATGCAGCTCATCATATCGCTCGGAAATTGGGGCCACGGACCGTCCGAAATGGTTGGAATGGCGTTGCCGAAGTCCGGACGGATCCGCATTTTTCTTGCGGACATCGTAATTTTTCCGGGTTCCAGGCGGAACGCCAGCCCGAAACGTTCGAAAATGCGGCGGATCATCCAGTAGTAACGCGGTGCGATGATTCCGTTGACTTCGATATCGCCGCCCGCTGCCGCACAGAGGGCAAGAAAACTTGCCGCTTCAATGTGATCGCCTTCCACCGTATGTTCCGCTCCGTGGAGTTTCCGCTTTCCGGTGATGGTCAGAGTGTTGGTTTCCGTTCCGGAGATTTCCGCTCCCATTTTGACGAGGAGTCCCGCCAGCTGGGCAATGTGGGGTTCCGCCGCCGCATTGCGGATAATGGTTTTCCGCGGAAACAGAGAAGCCGCCATCATGATATGCTCCGTAGCGGTGACGCTTGCCTCGTCAAGGAACATGTCGCAGGTTGTCGTTTTGCGCCTGGTGCAGGAAAAGCGGAAGGGGACGCCGTCCGCCTGAATTTGAATGCCGAGTTTTCGCAGACCGTAGAAATGGGCGTCAAGCCGGCGGGGCCCTATGACATCGCCGCCCGGAGGCCAGAGAACGGCGCTGCCGGTGCGTGCGGCAAGAGGCCCGGCAAAGAGCAGGGAGGTGCGCAGGGCGGAACAGATTTCTTCCGGCAGTTCGCCTGTCCTGAGCTGATCCGCCTTGATGACGACCGTGGATTTTTCCCGTTTGACCGAGGCACCGAGCGCCGCCGCAAGGCGAAGCATGTTTTCAACGTCAATGATCTCCGGAACATTGTGCAGGATGACTTCCTCGTCGGTCATCATGGCCGCCGCAATCATCGGCAGTACGGCGTTTTTGTTTCCGCCCACCGTCACGCTTCCCGAAATCCGGGAAGGCCCCTCGACAATCAAACTCAGCACAGTACCCTCTCTCCCGCGGGTTCCCGCTTATTTTTTCCCTCCGGCGAGAAGCGGTTTTGCCGGAGCGTTTTTTTCCGCGATGTAATCGCGCATGATGTTCAGGGTTTCCTCAAGATAAAGATCTTTTTTTCGGTTTTTATTGTCGTCCGTGCGGGAGTCGAGATGCAGAAGTTTGGACTGTTCCTCATAGATGTCCTTTTCCCGCTGATACTCTTTCCAGCGCTGGTCGAAGTTGAGGGAGATCATTTTTTTATTTTTATTTTTCATCAGATAGGCGATGTCTCGTTTGAGAGCGGAGAAATCCCTGCTTGCATCGACGCGGGCATCCGATTTTTTCTTGAGCTTCCCGACCGTTGCGGCGAGTGACGCATCAAAAACAGGATGGCGAAGCGGCGCGATCGAGTCCCACTCCATGGCGTTTTCGAGTTTGTCCTCTCCGGTTTCCATGGTATCGGTAAAGGTGGGGAACGCGATATCGGGTGAAACGCCCTTCATCTGAGTGGAGGCTCCGCTGATCCGGTAGAACTTCGCGTTCGTCAGTTTGATGGAGCCTGCGGGGAAGTTGTAGCCGAGATAGGGCAGATAATGTCCCAGATCGGCGACGGTCTGGACAGAACCTTTTCCATGAGTTTTCTGATCCCCGACGAGGATGCCGCGCTTGTAATCCTTGATGGCTCCGGCAAAAATTTCCGAGGCGGAGGCGCTCAGACGGTTTGTCATGACGATGAGGGGGCCGTCATAGGTAATTTCTGGATCATCGTCCTTGTAAACTTCCACCCGTCCGGCGGCGTCGCGCAGCTGGACCACAGGCCCCGTTTTGATGAAGAGTCCGGTCAGGGAGACGGCTTCCTGAAGACTGCCGCCGCCGTTGGTGCGCAGATCGACGACAAGACCGTCAAGCGGTCCCGGCTTTTTGAATCCCTCAATCAGATTTTTCACGTCTCTGGTGGAGCTCTTGTAGTTCCGGTTGCCTGTGCTCGCCGCTTTGAAATCAATATAGAAGGACGGAAGGGTGATTACGCCGACATGGAGGGTCCTGCCGTCCGGTCCCTTGATTTTGTGCAGTTCGCCTTTTGCCTCGGATTCTTTCAGTTCGACTTTTGTTCTGGTCAGGACGATGTTGACAGGAACCGCTTTGGCGCCTTTGATTCCTTCAAGAATGGTCAGTGTCACTTTGGTACCCTCTTCGCCGCGGATCAGGGAGACGACTTTGGTCAACGGCATATCGACCACATCGACCGGTTCTCCGTTTTCCTGCGCGACGGCGATGATCCGGTCGTCCGCTTTCAGGCGCTTGTCCTTGTCGGCCGGTCCCCCGGGAATGATCTGTACGATTTTGGTGTAGCCATCCTCATTGGTGAGCAAAGCCCCGATTCCGACGAGGGAGAGCTGCATTCCGATGTTGAAATCCTCCTCGCTGCGCGGCGCCATGTAATTGGTGTGCGGATCGTACAGGCGGGCAAGGCTGTTCAGATAAATTTCCAGAGCTTCGATCGGTTCAAGCTTCTGATTGAACTGCACGAACTGCTCGATTCTTTTCTTGACGCGTTCCGCGGGAGGCTTTGCGGCAACCGCGGGAGTCGCTTTGGTTTTGACATCCTTTCCGGATTTTGCGTCTTTTTTGGCTTCTTCCGCCTTGATTTTATCCTGAAGCATAAAGGCGAGGATGTCGCTTTTCAGTTTTTTGCGCCAGAGTTCGTTTCGTTCTGCTTTATCGGCAGGCCATTCCGCTTTGGAGCGGTCGAAGTCGAAGGTTTCGTTCGTTTGGAAATCGGCTTCCGTGAAATTCTGTTTTTTGACGAAGTCTTCATATTCGCCAAGGATTTTGAGATATTCGTTGAAAATGCCGAATGCAATGGAGACATCGCCGGTGGCGGCCAGTCCGGGAAGCAAACGGCGTTCATGCATTCGCCAGAGGGTGATCTGCTCCTTCGTAAAGAAGATTTTCATCGGATCAAGGGCCTTGATATAGGAATCAAAGAGCTTGCTGGAGTTTTCCGGCGAGATGTCGCGTTTCACATAATGCATTTTGGAGAACATGGATGTCGTCAGATTGGCGATCAGACGGAGCTCCTCTGTTTCTTCAAAGGCGGAAAAGGCGGGAACGGCAAGAACTGCCGCAAGAACGAACACGCAGATTTTTTTGATTTGATGGAACATGATCTTCTCCAGAAATGATAATCCGTTGTTTTTCTGATAAAGACAAATCCTGCCGGGAAAAGTTCGGCCGCGCCCAGAAAAACAATGGTGTTTTTGTCTGTCGGGAATCGTAATATATCCCGGATGGGCGGCGGATTCAATTCCAAACCGGAAGTTTTTCCGATAAAATTCCCTCCGGCGGAGAGTTGCCCCTTATTTTTCCGGAACATCCGCTTGTATTTTGCACATTTGCTTGGTACATTGCTGAACATCAAACAGAAAGACGCGCGTATGCTTAAGACAGGTGTTCAGATTAAGACGGCCTCTTTTCCGCCTCTCTGGAGATGGCGGGAGGATCTGCTGGAATTGAAACAGACCGGAATTTCACGAATCATGGTCACCATTCCGTGGCTGCTGGTGGAGAAATGCCCCGCCAGATTCGATTTTTCGCTTTTCGAAGAGTATTTTTCGGAAGCGGTCCGATCCGGTTTCGAGCTGATTCTTACTCCGGACATCACATCGCCGCCTCTCTGGATCCGGGAGGAACCGGAACATTGCATCGACAACGCGAAGTACCGTCGCCTTCTGCTGAATTTTTTCCGCGAAGTCGCAACGGCTTACGGGGAGGAGACTTTTGTTCACGCATGGAACCTGACGGATCTGACCGTCGATCCATGTTCCTGCGCGGATACCAGAGAACTTTTCTGCCGTTATCTTCAGTCCCGTTTCGGCCGTGTGGAGCTTCTGAATGAAAAATGGCATCGCAACTACTTCTCCTTTGAATATGTTCCGACAGAGACCCCGGAGTGTTTCCCCGATTCCGCGGAAACAATGGCATTTCTTGATTTCCTGCGGCTTCGGGAGGAGAATTTCATCCGGGAGGTCGTTGCGGAACTTTCCGCCCGCAGCGGCAGAAATGTCGGAATTTTTCTGCCGCCGCGCATTGTGGAGTCTCTGGAGACGGCGGGCGGAGCCGTCGGGATCGTTCTTGAACAGCGGAGTCCTGAACTGGAACAGGTACTTGCTCTGGCGTCCGCCGCGGACACATTCAAGGGGAGGGGACTGAAAATCATCGAAAAGACCACCAGGTCAAGTTATATGGTTCGCGAGGCACCTCTTTCTCCTTCCGCGCTTTACCGTTTTCTCTGGAATTCCGTAGCGTACGGAGCGGAGGAGGTCGTTCTCGGAGAATGGGACAAGGATGCGGTCTGCAACGCTCTGACCTCCGACGACTTTCTCTTCGGAGAGCGGAAACGCATGCTGCATCTCTTCGGAGAAAAGATGGCGTCCGCGGATTCCGTTCTGAATGGCTGGAAGCCCGAAAGCGGTTCCGTTGCGATTTTCCGCAGCAGAGTTTCCGAACGCTTCCTTCAGATGAGCGGGATTTATCTGAAACAGGCGCTTGCCTCTTTCCGCGGCTGGATTCGTGCGCTGGCGGAGTCATCCACCCCGTTCAGCGTCTGCAATGAAGCAACGCTGGATATTCTGAAAGACAAAAAACTTCTGATTCTTCCCGGGACACCGGTGATTACCAATGCCGCGGGGAACAGGATTCTGGAGTTTGTCCGTCGCGGGGGGATTCTTCTCTGCGAACCGGAATGCGGAGCATGGAGTTCCAACGGGGTCGCGCTGCGTCCGGATTCCCGTTTCATTGCGGAGGCAACGGGCGTTTGCGAAATGGCGCGCTTCCCCGCGGAAAATATGCAGCTCCGGTTCAAGTACGGAAAGAAGACCTTTTCGCTCTCTTCCGGCGGCTGTCTTGTCCCGATTAAAACCCTGCGGAAGTACACGGAGGTGATCGTTCCATATAAGAACGATACGGCGATTCTGGAAAGCATCGTTTACGGCAAGGGAAAGATTCTGCTTCCGGGGGCGTTCCTCGGAATGGCCGCTGCGGCGGAACGGAATCTTGAACTGGAAAACTTCCTCAATGCTCTTCTCGACAAGGTTTCCCCGGAGTATAACTTGATTACGCCGTCGTGCCGGGTGATTTCCGGGCGCTCGAGCCGCTCGCGTGTCCTGTTCATTTTCGGCGGCGACAAATCCGGACGGATCGAAATCAATTTCAATAAGAGTTTCTGGAAAAAACATGCTTTGCGCGATTTGATTTCCGGGAAACGCATTACGATTTCCGGAACGGGGAACATCCGGAGCATCCGTTTCGTTCCCGATCCATCGGGAGTGGCGGTTCTGTGTGAGGAGTCGAAGCTCGGATGACTCTGATTCTGCCGGAAAACACACTGGAAAACGTCAAATCGGAACGGATCGCTGTCCGATTGAAGAACAAGGGGGCGCAGGCTGTCCGCAAAGGTCACCCCTGGGTCTTTGAAAACTCGATTGAACGAGTATCGAAAAATCCCTCGCCGGGGGCCGTGGCGGTTCTGTTCGACTCCTCCTCAAAAACACTGCTGGGGGCAGGGCTCTGCGATCCGGATTCGGCAGTTCGGGTGAAAGTCCTTGCGCATGGTGCGAAAATGCCTCCGGTCGGCCGTCCTCTGTTCCTGCGGAATCTGAAAGAGGCCCTGGCTCTCCGTCTGCCTGTTCTGCCTCCGGAGACGAACGCATGGCGCGTTGTGCACGGGGAGTCCGACGGTTTCCCCAGACTGGTCGCCGACAAGTATGACGATACTCTTGTGCTGAAATTGTATTCTGTCGCCTGGGTTCCGTGGCTGGATGAGGTGATGGAGTGTTTTACGGAGAGCCTGACGGAGATCCGCCGCTGCGTGATACGTCTTTCCCGCGAAGTGAAAACGCTCCTGAACGGGAGAGCCTGGTTCGACGACGGTTCCGTATTTTATGCGGAAAACGAGCCTCCGTTCGATGGAAATCTGGTCTTTACTGAAAACGGAATCCGTTTCGGCGCGGACGTGATTCGCGGCCAGAAAACCGGTTTCTTCCTGGATCAGCGGGACAACCGTTTCCGCGTTTCGAAACTGAGCCGGGGAAAACGGGTCCTGAATGTATTTTCCTATTCCGGCGGATTTTCCCTGTATGCTGCGGCGGGAGGCGCCGCAGAGGTCGTCAGCGAGGACATCAACCGTCATGCAATCGAATGTGTGGACGCTAATTTCGAGCGGAACAAGGAGATCCCGTCCGTTGCCGCCTGCCGCCACAGCGAGATCGTCGGTGATGCGTTTGATGTCATGGAACGTCTCTTCCGCGAGAATCGGCGATTCGATATTGTGATCGTCGATCCCCCGTCCTTTGCCAAAGCCGAAGCTGAAGTGGAACCGGCGCTGAATACGTATTCCCGTCTGGCGCGAGCGGCGGTGAAGCTTCTGGTTCCGAACGGGCTGCTCGTTTTTGCCTCCTGTTCCAGCCGTGTAACGGCGGATCGTCTGTTCGAAGTCGTGAACGAGACCGCACGGTCTGTCGGACGGCCCCTGAAAGAGAGGGAGAGAACCGCGCACGCGATAGACCATCCTGCAAAATTCAAAGAGTCCTCTTATCTGAAATGTCTGTTCGCTGAGGTGGCGCATGGAAAACACGGAAAAAACTGAATCGCTGAAAACAAAAAAACAGGGAAGAAAAAAAATTCCCCGCTGGCGAATCGTTCTCTATATCGTGATTTTCCTGATTCTGGGAATAATCGCACTGATCCCCGGCGGTACGGCGGCTTTCCGTGCAAAGGTCATGTCGCTGCTTCCGGTGCCGCGCCCGCACGAGCTCCATCTTTCCCCCGATCCGGAAACAAGAGGACGGGAGCAGGGGGAAAAATTCCGCTGGCAAATTACCTTTCTGGATAAACTTTACATTCGCTATTTTGCATCCCGAGAGAAGTTTCCCTATTATCTGGAGCGTGCGGCGGAGCTTTTCCGGGATATGGATCCCCGCTGGACTGCTGAACTCAAAGGCATGGCGGAAACTTCCGGAGTCAATCTGAAAACTCTGATGCTGGGAAACAGTTTTCTTGACATGGGGCTGAACGCTTCCGGCTGCCGGCAGATTATCGTCAACGGAAACGGCGGACTCCTCCATTCCCATAATCTGGACTGGGACAATCTCGGCGGGATCGGAAATTACCTTGTTACCATTTTCCGCTCATCTCCTCAGCCCGGACGCTATCGGACCGTTCATCTCGGGTTTCCCGGGATGATCGGCGTACTGGATATCATCAATGAACATGGAATCGCGCTTTCATTCGATCAGGTCGGCATTTCGAACGGGAAAACCGGACTCCCCGTCTTTATCGCCATGCGTGATATCGCGGAAACCTGCGATACATTCGAAAAAGCCGAAAACTATATCCGGAACATGCCGGAGGGAATGCCCTTCTGCATCGGCGTGTCCGATGCAAAAAACGGAACCATGGCCGTCTTCGAACGGGAATTCAACGACAGCAAGGTGTTCAAGCGTCTTCCTGTCAACGGCATTCTCACCGCCGACAATTCCGTATGGGGAACAAGAAATACAAAACATCATACGGTCGATCTCCTTGCACGGGAAAAAAATCCGCTTACTCCCTCTGATGTGCAGGATTTGCTGCGGCATCCGAAAATTATGCTCGGATGCAATATCTACAGTCTGATTTTCGATTACCGGAACAACTGTTTCTATCTTGCCAGCGGTTCCGTTCCCGCCGCAGAAGGGGAGTTCCGGAAGTTCCCTTTGTTCTGATTTTGAATCGCGTATGCGTCCCGGTCCGGAGGCTTCCTGGCTTCCGCTCTCCGCATGGGGAAAACGTGAGAGTGCGGGAACAGAAAGGAAAATCGGGACACAGGTGCTTGCTTTTATCTGTTTTTGACCTATTTTACAGAAAAATGAAAGGATGGAGGAATATGGCGATTCATTATTATTTTGCGGGTGCGTTGTTTTGTCACAAGGATGTTGTGGGGAATCATCTTCTTGCGGAGCGGATTCGGCAGAATTCGCAGGGGAAATATATAGCGAAGCTGCCGCAGCGGGAAGAGAATCAGCTTCGACCGTCGCCGCTGGAGATTCGGGATAATGATTACCGGATGCTGCTGGAGTCTCAGATGGCACTGTTCAACTTTGATGGTTCCGATCTGGATTCCGGGACGGTTGCGGAGTTCCTGGCGGCACGTTTTCTGGATATTCCGTGTGTTCTTCTTCGGACGGATTTCCGTTCGGCCGGCGATCAGAATGCCGATGGCGAAAACTGGAATCTGATGTGTTCGGGGTATCCCCGGACGAGAGTCGTTTCTGTCGGAGCCATGAATCTTTATCAGAAGCATTTCCGGGATGGTGTTCCTGCATGGGAGGGAATCCAATCGTTTTATGATGAGTTGAGCGGGATTCTGATCGCTTCCTTTGAGGACGTGATGAGGGAACCGTCGTGTTTTGAGAGTCGGGAGGACGCGGAGCGGACGTACCGTCATTTTATCAAGGTATGCGGAGGGACGCTTCCCCGGCAATTTGACAGCCGCCGTATCGAGTCCGTTATTTCGGCGCGCGGATTATTCGGAACACCGCATCCTTGATATCGTTTGTCCGATTGAGGGCGTTTTCGGTTTCGAAGAGATCCGGCTGATAGTCTCCGTATTCGACCATGTAGAATTGAGCGAACAGGAAAAGGGTATCCTGTGATAGTTCCGGATCGGTTTTCTCGAGGGATTCCGCGTAAGCGAGGAGTTCCTGATTTCTGAGCCGCGGCAGGTTTGCCCGTTTCAGAAGGAGCCTGACGCAGTAATACATGCAGCGGATGCGCCGGGGATTGTCCGCGTTCGGATCGGATGCCTCCGCCAGATATTGCAGAGCTCGTTTCAGCAGATTTCTCTGCCGGATCTGAACGATTGCCATTTTAAGAGTAATCAGCAGGGAGAGCAGGACGATTGCCAGGGGCAGGGTCAGCTGCCAGTTGTTTTCCAGATACTTCCGGACGGCTGAGATGGAATCTCCGATGGCGATGTTGATTTTTTTGAGAAGCTCATTGGTTCTTCCGATCCAGTTTTCCGGTTTCTTTTCTGTTTTTTTGGCGGGCTTTTTGACGGTCTCTTTTTTCTCCTGGAGTCCGGTTTTATTCAACGCGGTTGCAATGAGTTCATCGACTTTGGTAATTTCCTCTTTTTTTTCTTTTTCCGCTTCAAGGATTGCATGTTTGAGATAGTCCACTGTGACCCCGGTCAGTTCCGGGGGAGAGATTTTCCATTCATCGCCGAAGGGGTCGCGCAGCATTCCGATTCCAAGCGGCGTGGTACGGGATACAATATTCTGCGGCGGGGTTGCGTCGAAGGTCAGCCAGCCTTTGTCGTCGATAAAAATCTGAGTCCATGCGTGCGCGTGGTATTCGTAGACGTCGAATGCGTTTGTGAGCGTGTTGTAATTTCCGGGGGAGAATCCGGTAGCGATTCGGGTCGGGAGGCCGGCGAGGCGCGCCATGACGGCGAGGGTCGTCGCGAAATATTCGCAGTGCCCTTCTTTCAGTTCGAAGAGAAAGAAATCGGCGAGTTCCTTGTTTTCCGGCGGTTTTTCCGCGTAGAGTTTGTAATTGAAATTATTTCGGAGATAATCCCGCAGAGCGATTGCTTTTTCATAAGGCGTCTTGGACTCACGGGTAAGCTCTTTGACAAGATCGGCTACTCGTTTGGAGATTTTTTTCCGGGGAAGCTGAAGATAGTGTCTGGCCGGGGTCCGTTCGATCCAGTAGACTGTTTTTCTTTTATCGTCGGGGTCGATTTCCTGCTGATCCAGAGGAAGGAAGATCCGGGAGGACACTTTGTATTTGAACGGAAGACTCGGATACTGGCGTCCGTAAAGTTCCGCGTTGAAGAAGGTGTTCTGGAAGATGCGGATGGTTTCCGCATTCTCCGTTGCCGTGAACATGACTGGCCGGAAGGGGGCGAACAGTTTCGGGGAAATCCATTTCACGACGGTGTAGTTTGCTTCGATGTCATGGAAGGCGGGGAGGCGCAGCTGTTTTGGAATTTTCCGCAGAACGCCGTTTTTCAGTTGAGGGGAAATATTCCATGAGGTTCCGTTGTAGACATCGTAAAGCTGGACCAGATGATAGAGTTTCAAGGGCATTTTGACGGAGAAGAGAAGATCTTCCCCTTGAGTGGAACCCGAGCCGTTGCCTTCTGTTTTTGCAGAGGATTTCGAGTTTGTGATATTCATCGGCTTTCCGGAATTGTCGAGGGTATCCGGTTTCGAACTGTGACGGATGTATATCGGCGCTTTGGAGTCTATTTTGATATTGTCTCCGCGAAGCCATTTCTGCATGCTGGGGGGCGTAAAGGCGTCCTTGTCGGTCAGGAAGGAGACTTCGAATGCACCTTTGGTTTTGGTGGGCAGGGTAGGGATCAGGCTGAAGACTGCGAAGAACAGAACCACGGCCAGAAGAAGATGGCAGAGAAAAAAGAACCAGGTCTGGCGGAATCGGAATTCCGGCATCCGTATATCCGGGTCTCCGGAGAGGTTGACCGGACGTTTGTAATACAGAATCGCCAGAATCAGAACGATCGCACCGCTCAGGAGAAGAAGATATAGAATCCGCGGAAGAAGGGCTCCGTAAATCATCAGGAACAGACTGACGAGAAAGAGATATCCGTAATCCCGGTTGCGGCGTCCCATAAGAAAGGTGGTTGCGGCGATGCCGATCAGTTCCACCGCGGTCTTGTCCACGGTGACCCCCGTTTTGATGCGGTAAAAGGTCCATGCCAGAGCGAAGATCACGATGCAGAGCTGCAGAATGAAGCGTCCGGTGAATCCGAATTTCGCATACGGAATATACGCAGGAAGCGAGAGCGGGAGAATCATTGCCAGAATCAGGATCGTGATGAATGGATGACAGTGCTGCCAGAGCACCGCCACCATGGCAACCGCGTAGAGGAGGGTATAGACCCAGTGGAGGGGACCGCGTTCGGGCATCTTCCGCAGATGGGAGGTGTCCACGATTTTGGTCCTGGCGTTTTCCCGCCAGTCTGAGAAAAACTGTTTGATCCGTTTGACGAGTCTCATCAATTCAACACATCCTCAATACTGGTTCTGCATGAGAGAACGATCGGCACATTCTGACGGCTTTTGTCGATCTTGATTTTTGCCGGAGTCAGCACAAGCGGCGTTTCCTCATCAATATAGGGAAAATTGATTTTCGGTGCGTAGAGCCAGTGAATGTGCACATGGTGCTCGGAGAGCAGATCCAGCGACGAAACAAGCTCCGGCGAATACGACATGGAAAGCACATAGAGTACCGTTCCCGGTTCCATCATTTCCAGAGAGTTTGACAGCAGGGTTTCGAATTTTGTTTCCGTCGGGCGGAGTTCTGTGAGAACCGACAGGATCCGGCGCTTGACCCCGGTCGCATCTCCATGAATATCCGCGGTCTGTTCGTTGCTTATGTTTGCAAAGAAGCTCAGAAAACAGTAGATGCTGCTCAGGTAATTTGTGATGGTGGCCGCAATGCTGATGAGGAATTCGAAGTTGTTTGCGTATTCGTCAATTCCGATATCCGGAGCATGGGTGTCCAGAATGATCGCGACCCGGTCGACAGTGTTCGCTTCCATTTCCATGACCATGAGATGCTGTTTCGCCGCGGTGGATTTCCAATGGACGAAACGCATTTCATCTCCGTGGCGGTAGGGACGGATGCCGAAGAAGTCGTTTCCGAGTCCGGCAATGCCGAGCGGACGGCCGTCGTGACCGGGCATGACCTTTCTGTTCTGCCGAAGGGTCAGTGCGGGAATATCCGCTGTCCGGGGAGAAACAAGGATGTCGCCCGGGAGCTGAAAGATTTTTGTCTTGCGGAAGATGCCCGCGGGATCGCCGCCGTAGACGAAGATCCGGTTCAGGGAAAAGTGTCCGCGGTGGATCAGGCGGACACTCCGGGGAATCATGAGGCTCTCTCTCGGACGAAGCGACCGGACCGCAATGTTCAGCTTGCCTCCGGGAAACATTTCCGATTTTTCGGAAATGACGACTCCCTGCCGGAAAAAACGGCTTCGGTTCGTGATCCGCAAAGGCAGGGTCGTTTTTGTATTGCAGGCGGTATCCATCATGGTTTCGCGTGTCAGTTCGATGCCGAACAGGGAGAATTGCGCCATGAGAAAACTGGAGACGGCAACAGAGGTCAGGATCGCGGCAACAAGCGCGGTCGCCAGACCTACATTGACATAGGCAACGGCAAGGCTGATGACCGCGGCCAGTACGAACAATCCGCCGTGAATCGTCGGGAGGGCAATCCTCATTTAGCGACTTCCTCGTTCTCCAGCTTGATGGATTCCACAATGGAGTTCAGAACGTTGTCAACCGACTTCCATTCCGCCTGATGACGGAGCTTCAGGCTCAGCCTGTGGCTCAGAACCGTGCAGAGAATGTCGCGGACATCCTTCGGCGTGACGAAATCGCGTCCGTAATATGCCGCAAGACTTTGGCAGCAGTGCATGAGCGCGAGCGATGCACGCGGCGAACAGCCGTTCGCCAGCGCGGGATGACGCCGCGTCGCATTGGAAATTTCGATGATGTAGTTCTTCACCTGCGTGGATACCTTGACCGTCCGTACCAGCGCCTGGCAATGCACGACGTCCGTCCCCTTGATGACATAGGAAATGGCGCTCAGCGGATGGCTGGCCATCTGGGAATTCAGAATGTCAAGTTCGTCTTCCGGCTTCGGATAGCCGATCCGGATCTGCATCATGAAACGGTCCAGCTGAGGCTCGGGGAGGGGATAGGTCCCGTGATAATCCTGCGAATTCTGTGTGGCAATGACGAAGAAGGGCTTCGGCAGAACATGCCCTTTGCCGTCGATCGTGACCATGGACTCCGACATGCACTCCAGAAGACTGGACTGCGTGCGCGGCGTGGTGCGGTTGATTTCATCCGCCAGAATGATATTGCCGAAAATCGGACCCGGCATGAATTTGAAGGTCTGGTTCTTTTCATCATAAACATTCATGCCGGTAATGTCGGAAGGCAGCATGTCCGGAGTGAACTGGATTCTGCGGTACTGCGCCTGAAGCGATTTCGCAAGAGTCTGCGCCAGAATGCTTTTCCCGACTCCGGGGACGTCTT
>CALXMJ010000433.1 GCA_944389445.1 uncultured Victivallales bacterium
ATCAGCACATTCTCACAGGTGTTCCGCCGGAAATGCTTCTGATACGGGGGAATGATGACATAGCGGTTGTCGTTTTCTTCCAGAGAAACCGTGAGTTCCTCGCGGCGGATTCGATAATCGACGTTTCCATCGGTCAGAAAAGAGAGTTCCCAGAAACGGTGCGTGTGAATCGGCAGTTCGCATGGTTTCCGTTCCGGATAATAGAGAAAATATTCGATCAGGATATTGTAATTCCCGATTCGGATTTCCCGGTTCCGCAGTACGGCATCGCGGAGACGGCTGTTGCGTTCCATGATTTCCCCGTCGGAGAGCATCTGTCCTTTCCTTTCCATTTCTTTTTCTGTCCGGAAGGAACATATCCTGTTTCGGGGATTTGTCAATGGGAGAAAAGAGGAAAATGGCACGATCGTGTTAAAAATGGCACATTGCTTCTCTTGCGTTTCCTTGTTTTTCGATCTATGGTTCCATCAAGCGACTTTTCAGGAGAAAGGAGTTCAAAATGAGAGACGATTGGCGGAATGTCGAACGCGGGAACCGGATCCCGACCATCCATTACTGTGATCAGCCGTATCTGGTGAAGACGGAGGACGGCGCATGGCTCTGCTGTGTTACGACCGGTCCAGGAAACGAAGGCGAGGAGGGACAGCATGTCATTACGCTCCGGAGCCGGGATCAGGGGAAGAGCTGGCAGGATGTCGTCAAGGTCGAACCCGACTGTCCATACGAGAATTCCTATGCGGTGCTGCTGAAGGCACCGTCCGGCAGGATTTTCATCTTCTACAATCACAACACGGACAACGTCCGCGAGGCGTTGTTCATGGACGGCGGAACCTCCTGCAAACGGGTCGATTCCCTCGGACATTTTGTGTACAAATACAGCGATGACAACGGACTTTCGTGGAGCTCCCCGCGCTGTGAACTGCCGATCCGTCTGTTTCAGTGCGACCGCGAAAACGTCTACGGCGGAAAACTCTGCTATTTCTGGAACGTGGGTCATCCGTTTATTCACGAAGGTTCTGTGTATGTCACGCTGAACAAGATCGGGAAAATGAGCGAAGTCGGCTTTTTCCATCAGGATGAGGGGGTTCTGCTGAAGAGTCCCGATCTGCTGACTGTGGATGATCCCGCGAAGGCATCATGGGAGACCCTTCCCGACGGCGACATCGGTCTGCGGACGCCTCCCGGCGGCGGGCTTGTCGCCGAGGAGCACAACATCCTCCCGCTCAGCGACGGTTCCTTCTATGACACCTTCCGCACCACGGACGGCGTTCCTGTGGAAGCCGTCAGCCGTGATGGCGGGCATACCTGGCCGATCCTCCGCTGGATGAAGCGCGCCAACGGATGCGATGTAAAGCATATCCGTGCCGCGAATTTTGCCTGGCGCTGTTCCAACGGAAAATATCTCTACTGGTTCCACAATCATGGCGGGCGGCGCTTCATTGACGTGTATAACGCATGGAGCGACCGCAATCCCGTCTGGCTCCTTCCCGGTGTGGAGTATGACTCGCCGGAGGGACGGATGATCCGCTGGGGCGAACCCGAAGTCCTTCTTTATCATGAGGATCTCCGCAAGGGAATGAGCTATCCCGATTTGATGGAGGATCAGGGCCGCTATTTCTTTTCTGAAACGGAGAAGACGGTCGCCCGCACCCATGAGGTCCCCGCGTCATTTCTTCAAAAAATGTGGGATGTTCTGGAGGGGAAAACGATAGCGGTTGATTCCCCGCTTCTGATGGAATCGGAGGGCGGAAAGGAAATTCCTCCTCAGGCATTGCCCGAGCTCAGCGGCGGAAACGGATTTTCGTTCGAAATCGAACTGGCGGAGAGGACTCCCGGCATTCTGTTCGACTCCACCGGAACGGACGGGCGCGGCATCCGGATTGAATATTCGGAGAACCGTCGGCTCGTGGTGACGATCAACGATTCCCGTCAGGAGATGCGGGCGGTCAGCGAGAGTGTGCCGGATCTGCGGAAAGCGGTCGTGATTGCTGACGGCGGACCCTGCATCCTCAGTTTCATCGCCGACGGACGTTTTCTCGACGGCGGGGATGAATTCCAGTTCGGCTGGCGCCGTTTCCCTCCGCAGATGCGGAACAACTGTCCGAATTCCGCGCCCTGGCGGATCGGGAAAACGGTGAAGCGTTTTGCCGTCCGCTCCTCCGCTCTGATGACGGCGGAGGCGGTCTTCCTGACGAGGCCGCGGCAGTAGTTCCGGAAACAGAGGCGCTGTACGCTCTCTTTCTGACGGACTCGCTTCCTCTTTCCTGATTTCAGACGGAAAACGGGAGAAACAGGGATCAAGTTTTCGCCTTTTTCCGTCCGGACGGCTTGTTTTTATGGCAAAACGAGTTACATTTAGAGCTTTGAAACAACTCAAACATTCGGAGCTATCCAAGAATGAAACTTCGTTTTCTGGCTGTTTGCCTGGTTCTTCTGGCGATTCTTCTTCCGCCGATTCTGCTGCGCCCGGGACGTTCCGCCGGCGGACTCGTTCCGGATTCGGACGGGGAGCGGCTTGTCATCATAACGCCGCATAACGAGACCATCAAGTACGAATGGGAGCAGGCGTTCCGGAAATACTATCGGGAAAAGCACGGAAAAGAGATTGTGTTCGATTACCGCGCTCCCGGCGGCACCTCCGACATCATGCGCTACATTGCCGACCGCTATCAGACCGAATTCCGCCGCTACTGCGAAGAGAAGGGATACCCGTGGAACGATGCGATTGCCGCCTATTTTTCGACTCCGGTTCTGCCGAAGAACGCGCCGCCCGATGTGGTCGAAGCACGGAAGATTTTCCTGAATTCGGATGTCTCCATCGGGATCGACCTGATGGCGGGCGGCGGTGTCTTTGATCTCGCCCGGAACGCGGAGCGCGGATTCGCTGTCGACGCCGGAATCCGGGAGCTTTATCCGGAGCTTCTGGACCCGAAGCTCATTCCGCCTTCGTTCGGCGGCGAGAAGCTCTACGATCCGAAGGGCCGGTACTACGGTCTCTGTCTTTCCACCTTCGGGCTCTGCTACAACAAGGACCGCATTGCCTCCATGAAGGATCAGACGCCGCCGAAACGCTGGGATGATCTTGCCCAGCCCCGTTTTTACAATAATATCGTGATTGCCGATCCCACCAAATCGGGGTCTGCGAACAAATGTTTCGAGGTCCTGATCCAGCAGCACATGGCGGAGCGGAAGTCGCCGGAAAAAGGCTGGCGCGACGGTTTGAACGTGATCAAGCGGATCATTGCGAATGCCGCGTTTGTCACGGACAGCGCCGGCAAGGTCACGCGCGATGTCGCCGCGGGAAGCGCCGCCGCGGGAATGGCGATCGACACCTACGGTCTCACCGAGCGCGAATGGAACGGGATTCAGTTCGCCGGAACCCCTCATTTCAACTATGTCGCTCCGGAAGGCGGTACCGCTGTTTCGCCCGATCCGATCCAGCTTCTGCGCGGCGCGCCGAACCGGAAGGCGGCGGTCGAATTCATCGCGTTCATGCTTTCGCTGGAGGGACAGAAGATCATGTGTTTCAAACCGGGGGTTCCGGGCGGGCCGGAAAAAAGCGCATTGCGCCGTCCTTCCATCCGGCGCGATCTTTACGAGCCGAAGTACGCGGAGTCGCTCTCCGACCCCGACTACAATCCGTACCGTTCCGGTTCTTCCTTCACTTATCATCCCGAGTGGACCGGAAAATACTACACGCTTCTGCGCATCGTGATCCGCACGGTGATGCTCGACTGCCAGAATGAACTGAAACGCGCCTGGAAGGCGATTGTCGACGCGGGCGGTCCCGAGGCTGTTCCGGAAGCGATGGAATATTTCAACCGTCTTCCGTTCGAATACGCCGGAGCCGACGCCGCGGCGCAGAGTCTGCGCCGTTCCGAAACGCGCACCGCCGTGGACATCGCCCGTACCACCCGCGAGTGGCGCGACACCATGCGCGCCAATTACCGGAAGGCTGAAAAACTTGCGAAAGGACACCCTGTAAAATGAAATGGTTCCGATATCCGGTCGCCGCTCTGATCGTGGCTTTTCTTGCGCTCTTCCTGATCCTGCCCGTGTATACGGTGGTGGCGGAGGGATTGAATCCGGCTCTGATCCGGGAGGTGTTTTCCAACTTCATCTATCTGGAAGGGCTTCTGAACTCCTTCAAGATTGCGGTCGTGACGACCTTTTTTGTGTTTCTGATCGCGCTTCCGATGGCGTTTGTCTACGATTCCTATGAGTTTCCTGGCAGGAATCTGAGTCATCTGGCGGCGATGGTGCCGATGATTCTGCCGCCGTTTGTGGGGGCGCTCGGGTTTCAGCAGATTCTGGGGTATTACGGGGTGCTGAACACGATTCTGGTCGAGTGCGGATTCGCCCGTGTCGATTTCCTGACGGGAAACGGAAGATTCTGGTCGATCTGTTTCATCGAGGCTCTGCACCTGTATCCGATTCTGTATCTGAATCTGGTCTCTTCGCTAGGGAACATTGATCCGGCGCTTCAGGATGCGGCTAAGAACATGGGCGCGGGATGGTTCCGTCGTTTCTTCCGGGTTACGCTGCCGCTGCTGAAACCGGGAATCCTCGCGGGAGGGAGCATTGTGCTGATCTGGAGTTTCACGGAGCTGGGGACTCCGCTGATGTTCGGCTACAACCGCGTGACATCTGTGCAGATCCTGAACGGTCTTACGGAGCTGGAGACGAATCCGGAGCCCTATGCGCTGGTGACGGTTATGCTGGTGATTTCGGCGCTGATGTACCTGCTGGCGAAGACGCTGTTCCGTTCGGAGGCGTCGATCGTATCGAAGGGACCGGCTGGAAGCGCCTCGGTGAAAATGCACGGGATCGGTTCGCTTCTGCCGACTCTGTTCTTTCTGCTGATTACACTGGTGGCGGCTCTGCCGCACATTGCGCTGACATTGACGGCATTTTCGCTGAAGTGGTATGGAACGGTTCTGCCGGATCACTGGAGCCTGCTGAACTTTGAAAATGCGCTCTCGAACAAGCTGGTGGTGCCGAGCATTGTGAACAGCCTGAAATATTCGTCGGTGGCGATGCTGGTTACGCTGGCGGTGGGACTGGTGGTGGCGCTGATTGTCCAGCGCTGGAAACTGCCGTTCGCCTGGCTGATCGACGCGGTGGCGATGCTGCCGCTGGCGGTGCCGGGAATTGTGGTGGCGTTCGGGTATCTGGGAATGTCGGTGGAGTATTCGTGGGCGTCGGAGATGTTCAATCCGCAGGGGAATCCGATCTGGCTGCTGTCGATTGCCTATGCGGTGCGGCGTCTGCCGTATGTGCTGCGTTCGGTGAGCGCGGGACTCGAACAGACTCCGCTGGAATTCGAAGAGGCTGCGCGGACGTTCGGAGCCGGACCGGTCCGGACGCTCCGGAAAATCGTTCTGCCGCTGATCTCCGCGAATCTGATTGTCGGAGCGCTGTTTGCATTCAGCTTCTCGATGCTGGAGGTCTCCGACTCGCTGATTCTGGCGCAGAAGGCGGAGCATTTCCCGATTACAAGAGCGATTTTCGATCTCTCTCAGATTCTCGGTTCGGGTCCGTTCACTGCGTGTGCTTTCGGCGTCTGGACGATGATCTTTCTTGCGGCAACGCTTGCCGCTGCCGGAGTGATCCTCGGGAAGAAGATCGGCTCCATTTTCCGCTTCTGATCCGCTGTTTCCTTCCGGAGAACTCTTCTCTTTCAGACTCAGGGGTTCTATGTTTGTTTTTATTGTATTACATTGGTATTGTTTGATTTTATTTTTGTCGTTTTTTTCCGGAAGGGGTATTGACAATGTTTCCGTTTTCTTTTATAATGTTGGAAGAAAACAGGAGTGGAAAAGTTGATTTCTCCGGAATACAATGTGAAGTTGAATAAGAACGAGGAGCTGTTCCGGACCCTTTATGAGGCGATCCGGAACCGGGAGCTGAAAAGCGGGACCCGTCTTGCGCCGGAAGAGGAGCTGGCGCGGATTCACAACTGCTCCCGTGTGACGGTTCGGAGCAGTCTGAAGCAGCTTGAGGCTCTGCGGCTGATTACCCGCGTCCGGGGGCGCGGAACCTATGTCTCCGGAGTTTCGGAGAAAATCACCCGGCGACGGACGATTGCTGTATTGCTCCGGGAAGAGGTCGTCTGCGATTACCGGGACTCCAATCCCTATATGAATCAGCTTTTGATGTCTCTGCTGAAACATGGCCGTGAAAATGATTTTTTCGGAGATTTCATTTTCCTGAACAAAGCGGAGACCGTGATGGAGTGCATTCTCCGTCAGAAAATCGATATTGAGCTCTATGATGGCATTATTCTGGGGACTCAGCTCTCGAAAGAGGAAATTTTAGCTTTGAACGGACTCCATGTCAATTATGTGGCTCTTCAGCCGCCGGAGGAGGAAAGTTCCGACGTTTCCTATGTGACAATTGATCATGCAAACGGCGGATTCATGGGAACACAGCATTTAATTGACGCTGGATGCCGGAATATCTGGTTTTTTTGCGGTTCTCTCGGAGATAAAGTGAAGGATCTGCGTCTCGCGGGATTCTGTCAGGCTCTGGAGGAAAACTCCTTTCCGGAAGTCTGTAAGCGGAACTGCCGGGAAATCGTTGCCTATGAACAGGACGAGGCCGCCGCAGAGGTCGAGAACCTTCTGAAAAAACATACTCCTTTCGACGGACTTTTCATTTACGGCGACTGGGCAACCATCGGCGCTGTCAACACCTTGCGAAAGCATGGCGTGCGGATACCCGAGGATGTCTCCGTGGTCATGTATGATGATTTTTCTTTTGTGGAACGTGTTCTGGGACTTCGCGTGACAGCCATCCGCCAGCCGTTCCCCGAACTGATCGGATACGCGGTCCGGATTCTGCTGAACCGTCTGGACAACGGCAGAAACGGAAATCTGGCTCAAATCATCCAGCCGCGTCTCATGATTCGCGATTCCACGATTCCACACTCAAACAGAAGGAGAACAATATGAGGAAAACTAATTTTACATTAATAGAACTGCTGGTCGTGATTGCGATCATTGCCATTCTGGCAGCTCTGCTGCTGCCGGCGCTGAATTCCGCAAGGGGAAAAGCCAGGGACATCAGCTGTATTTCCAATCTGAAACAGGTGGTGAGCGCCGCTTTGCAGTATGAGATGGACTATGAATGCGGTGTTGTTTATTACGAGTCGGGGAATTACTATCGGTGGCAGAGTTTTCTCCATCCATATCTGTACCCGACCCGCAAGCCCGATGACAAGCAGTTCGCCCATTTGCAGAAAATCAGCGATACGGAATATAAGACTTTCGGCGTGTTTGCCTGTCCTGCTCAGCTTTCAACGGATACTTCCAAGACGTTTCAGGCCAGTAATCATTACGGCATAAGCGATTATATGGGACAGACTATGGACAACGCGAGCGCCAACAGCGGTTATTCCCATTCACGATTCTATAAAACGGTGAAGCGTCCTTCGATGCGCTTCCTGATCGGTGATACCGCCGGAACCTCTCTGATTTCCAAAATGGAAAATTTCGGATATCGCCATCTGTCCCTGATGGGAACCAACTGCGCTTTTCTGGACGGGCATCTGGAATCCCGTCGGAAGGAGAGCATTCCTCCGGCGACCTGGGGGGCTTCCGGACTTTCCTATTTCTGGGGTTTTGCCCCTTATCAGCCATAAGCATCAAGCAGGAAGAAAGGGTTTTTTATGAAAGGTCTGATTTCATTGCTATTGTTTTCCGCCGTGGCGGCATCCGCTCAGATTGAAGAGTCTGCCGTTGCAAAATATCCCCGGTCGCTGGAAGAGGTTCCCGCGAATCTGCGCTATCCGCTCGGGGCTTCCTTCGGAACCGATCGCGATGGCAATTTTCTGGTCAACGGAAAGATTCGCCATATCATCGGTGCCCAGCCGAGCAAAGGATATCGCGATATCGATTTTGCTCCCACAGTTGGCTATCCCCCCGCTCTGAACTGGATCTACGAACAGATTCTGAATTACGAAAATGCCCAGAAACTCGGCCTGGATTCCGTTGCTCCCTTTACTTCCAACGCATTTGTGAACCGGATTGTCAAGGAGGGGCATAGACGGGCAAAGCAAACCCCGGGGCATCTGGAGGCTCAACGCAATTTCGCGGATTTCGGACTGCCGATTCAAGTCGATTTCACTTCCGTTCCCTGGGATAAGGGGATGTTTAATTCCAACGATCCCGTTCTGAAAAAATATCGCAGCGAAGATGCGCTGAATGCCTATCATCAGTCAACGATCAACCACTGGGTCCCCTACAATATTTTCCATCCGGATGCCCGGAAGATCTACCGGACCTACTGGGAAGCCGGAGTGGATGAACTCAAAGGGAAGAGTCCCGTTCTGGATTATGAACTTTTCAACGAACCCGCCTATGACGATTTCGGTTCCTATAACCGCGGATTGTTTGAAGCATGGCTGAAACGGAAATACAAGACCGTTTCCACCATGAACAAAAACTGGGGGAGCAGTTATAAAACCTTCCGTGACGCCGCGAACTTCAAAAGAAAAACGGAAAATGCCGGACTCGCGGTCGACTGGGGAAAGTTCCTGGAGGAGGGCTTTACCGATCTCTGCCGTTTCGGTGCGGAAGTCATCCGGAAAAAAGTGCCGGATGCCCGCATTTCCATGCAGCCGCTCGGCGGCGGGCTCTATCGCAGGATGACGCGTTCCAACATCAATCCGTACGAGATCAACAAACATCTGAATGTGATTTCTGTGACGACCGGAGGTGGAATCGTTCCCCGCGGCGGCAGTTCTCCCGCGGCAAGAGCCATCGACACGCCCGCAAATTCCCCGTATCTGGGGGAGGGAATTCTGGAACGCTGGTTTTTCCGGGCGATCGGCGAGGGAAAACCGATTGTCAACGGCGAGCTCTATGTCGGAAAGAAGGCGCCGGAGATTCGGCGCGCGCTCTGGCTGGACCTGCTTCGCGGGAGCAACGCATCCTATGTGTTCGAGTGGTCCAAACGCGCATGGGACTGGCGTCCGAAAAACGCGGAAGGCGGAAAACGCTGTGCGGAACGTGAACCCTATCATCTCATCAATCCCTACAACAAAGCCGAGCTTTACGGTATCATGGAGGCAAAAAAAGAGATTTTCCGGTTTGCCGATTTCTTTGTCCCGAGAAAGAAAAACATCTCCCGGGAGGTCGCGCTGATGATCTCATATCCGACCGAGCGGCGCGCCGAGGCCATCGGCAATGTCGTGAAGGATGAAGTGACCTCCTACGCTTCCGCTTTGGAATTCTCCCATATTCCTTCCGACGCCATTCTGGAGGAACAGCTCGCGGAAGGACGGCAGGAGCGCTACAAGGCGATTGTCGCGGCGGGAGTGCGCAACATCTATCCGGAAACGGCAAAACATCTGATCGCCTATGTGAAGAACGGCGGCGTTCTGATCCTCGCCCGCGACTTCATGCTGGAAGACGAATACGGCCATCCGGTCGACTGGCAGGGAATTCTCAACATCCGGACGGAAACGGACGAGAACGCTCCCACCGCCCCGTTTGTCATGTCGCTCCCGAACCCGGAACTTCTGCCGGGCGAACGGAAAGGGCGGAATACGAAGGTGATCCTCTCCGCTCCGGGCTGGGAGGTGCTGGGCCGCTCCGGAAAGAATCCGGTCCTGCTGAGGAAGAAGATAGGAAAGGGAAGTCTCTGGCTGATGACTCCGGAGATGCAGGATTATCAGATTGCCGCTCAGCTTCAGTCCATTCTTGCCACCGCCGGAATCCGTCCGCAGGTGCGTCTGGCGAGGGCGAAAGAGCAGGATCTTGCCGTCAACGTCGAGATTCACGCGGCGCGGCGCGGCAGCCGGACCATGTATTTCCTGCTGAATCAAGACACCTATCCGAAACTGGTCGACTTTTCAACCCGTGAGACCGGAAAAGGGGAGACCGCCGTTCTGGATGCGCTCCGCAACCGGAAGCTGGAGAAGAGAAACGGCCGTGTCCGCATCGTGCTGCCAGCCGACGGCTATGCGATTCTTGGAGTCGGCCCGGAACGCGCGTTTACCGAGCAGTTCGGCGCATATCGTTCCATCTCGCAGTCCGAAATCGAAAAGGAGTTCGCAGAGCTCGAGCAGGAGCATCAAAAGAGGGTGGCGGAAAAGAATCGCGGCCGCTTCCGTTTCCAGCCGGATCTGTCGCTGACCCGGACGATCGACCTCCGGCAGTTCTGCAACCGAGGCTTTGTGGATTCCATCGCGGAGGACGGCAAGGGCGGCTGGACCGATCAGGGCCGCGAAAATTCCCTGACCGGCGTCCCCTGGGGCATCCAGAACTTTCTGGGCGTCCCCTGCGACATCATCCGCTTTGACGCCAACGACGGACGCACCTGCGTCGTCCTGGCTTCGAAATCCCAGAAGGCCGCTCTTCCGGAATGCGTGACCGGAATCCGGATCGGCGGACGGGTGCGCGCTCTCTACTTTTTCCACACCGCCGCCTGGGTGAGCCGCGGACAGACCGCACTGACCTATCGGATCCACTATCGTTCGGGCAGAACGCTGGATGTTCCCGCCGTCATCGGAACGCATATCGGCAACTGGTGGCGGCCGGGCGGGGAACTTGCTCGGTATGTCGCCTTCCGCAACCGCTACGACCGCGGATTCTACTGCATGGAGTGGGAGAATCCCCATCCGGAAGATGAAGTCCTTTCTCTGGATCTGCTCTCTCCGAATTCCAAGGTGGTTCCGATTGTGATCGGAATTACCGCGGAGGAACTCGGCAGGAGGAAGATCCTCTCCTGGAAGACGTTGCGCGGTTACGGCTGGGGAAAAGCCGTTCCCTCGTACCGGGACGGCGGATGCGAGGTCCGGATCTCCGGAAAGACGGAACCGTGGGCCGGATTCACTTGCGCTCCGGAGTCCGCAAACGGAATTTTCCGTCTGACTCCGGAAGAGTGGAAGCGCGCACATCTGGTTTTCCGGATCAACGGGGGATTGGACCGGTATGGAAATCCGAAGGGCGGACAGTCATTGAAAATGACTCTGCGGTCTCAGGTGGAAGGAAAGGAGATTTCATCGAATGCTCTCAACGTTGCCCGTTTTCTGGAGGCAAAAGCTGTTGACAGCTCTCCGGAGACTTTTCAGACCGTTTCCGTTCCTCTGCGCGAATTTCGGAACACTGCTAAACTGAAGCATACGATCGGAATGATCGGCTTTCAGTTTAACGGAACCGGAGCTGTTGCCGGAGTGATCGTCCGGGATTTCCGTCTCGTTGTCCCGGAGAACGCGAAGGAAAAAACGGGCGGATAAGGATGTTACCGTTGTGCCTTTCTGTAAAAAACGGTTGATTTTTTCCGATTCCTTCTTGACAAATTCCGCTCATAAGACTATAATCATTTCCATATCTTAATTCTTAAGATGGACAGATTTTCCAAATTTCCGCAGCCGTTGCGGAAACGGGTCCGTCCATTGAGGTGACTCAGAAACAGGAAAAAGGAGAGAAGTCCGTATGAAGAAATCAGTATTGCTTCTGGCGTCTCTGGCCGCCGTCCTCGGCGGAACGGCGCTGGCAAACGTAACTCAGCCGAGCATTTTCGGAAACAACATGGTTCTGCAAAGGGATGTCAAGGTCCCTGTCTGGGGTTGGGCGGATCAGGGGGAGGAGGTCACGGTCACGTTCAACGGACAGACAAAAAAAGTGGTCGCCGGTGCAGATGGCTCCTGGCAGGTCACTCTTGATCCGATGAAGTTCGGCGGACCGTTCCAGATGAGCGTCAAAGGAAAAAATGAACTCAAATACAGCAATGTAGCCGTCGGAGAGGTCTGGTTCTGCTCCGGACAGTCCAACATGGAATGGCGTACTTCCAATGTCAACAATGCCGGTACCGAAGTCAAGAATGCCAACTACCCGAACATCCGTCTTTTCTATGCCAACACGTACAAAGGGTCCATGGTCCCGCAGAAGGATATTCCCGGCAGAAACTGGGAGGTCTGCGGTCCCAGAACCGTCGGACGTTTCTCCGCTGTCGGATATTTCTTCGGACGTGAAATTTACAAGGTCCTGAATGTCCCGGTCGGTCTCATTTCCGTCAACTGGGGCGGAACTCGAATCGAACCCTGGACGAGCACTTACGGTTTCTCGACTCAGCCTTCGCTGACAGGCATTTACAATCAGCTTCAGGCGAATGTCGGCGGGACTCCGAAAAATATCGAACTTTCCAAAAAGGCGATCGCCGACGTGGAAAAATGGCTCGTGGAAGCAAAAAAGGCTGTCGATTCCAAACAGCGCATGCCGGATCTTCCCGATTTCCCCAACGGAATCCGTTATTACAATCAGGGACAGCCAACCGTTCTGTTCAATAACATGGTCGCTCCTCTGACAAAATATGCGTTCCGCGGCATGCTCTGGTATCAGGGCGAAGCCAATATGGGCGAGAGCAGTTCCTATACCGATAAGATGAAAGCGCTTGCCGCTTCCTGGCGCAAGGAATTCAACAATCCGGATATGCCGCTTTACTTTGTCCAGCTGGCCCCGTTCAACTATGGCAACCCGGAACGTCTGCCCGTGTTCTGGGAGGCTCAGCAGGCGTATGCGGATCAGGATAAAAACGCCGGAATGGCTGTCATCAACGACATCGGCAATTTCCGGGATATCCATCCGCGCAACAAGCAGGATGTCGGATACCGTCTCGCGCTTCTTGCCCTCAAGCACACCTACGGCAAGACCGATCTCGTTGCGGATTCCCCGTTCTTTGAATCGCTGAAGGCGGACGGTTCCAAACTGGTCGTCACCTTCCGCAACGCAAAGACTCTGAAGACCCGCGACGGCAAACCCGCACCCTATTTTGAAATCGCCGGACTCGACGGCAAATACGTTCCCGCCACGGTCGTTCTCGACGGAAACAAGGCGGTCCTCTCTTCCGACAAGGTCGCCAAACCCTATATGGCACGTTATGCCTGGAATCACAACGTGACCACGACTCTTGTCAACGAGAACAATCTGCCCGCCGGCGCTTTCCGTGCCAATCTCCCGATCCCGGTTCGCGGACAGCTCGACGCCAATGTCCCGGAAGCCAAAAACTTCCAGGTCCTGTATGCGATTGATGCCAAGAAAGCGTGGATGAACGGGGCGCCTTCCTATCTTCAGGACAACGCAAAGAAATTCTCCGGTAAGAAAATCAAAAAGCTCGGCTATTTCATGTGCCTTACCGATAACAACGGGAAGGCGTCGTATGTCTTTGTGACGATGGATCCGTTCACGCAGGAGATCGGAAAACTCGGGCTTCCCGCCGCACGGACGTAAGCCTTCTTCCAGCAGATCATCAAGAATCTGACGGTCAAGAGCAATGTCCCCGGACTCAAAAACGGTTCCTTCGCCGACGGCAATATCGAATTCTGGGGCAGCAATTACGGCACGCAGAACAACGCGAATATTCCCGGAGCCGACAACGGCAAATATGATTTCGGCGACGGCGGCACCTCTCCGAATTCCGATGGCTATGGTTCCATGCAGGTCCATAACTACAAGGAAAAGCAGGTCGTGTTTGCATTCAACAACTTCCGTGCCGGAAACACTGCCGACATCGGAATCGGCAACAATCGTTCCGGTCATCCGGACTATACGTTCTCCCAGTCCATGAAAAATTATTCCATGGCTCTCATTCTCGTTCTTGCGGAACTGGAATAATAAAGGAAAAATCAACAGGCGGATTCCGTTCGGGTACCCGGCGGATTCCGCTTTTGTTTTTATTAACAACAAGGAAAGGGTAACATGAAACAATCAATGCTTCTGCTTGCCGCCGCGGCTCTTTTCGCCGGGGTTCAGGCTGGCGCAAACGTGAAAATGCCCGGCATTTTCAGCGACAACATGGTACTTCAGAGGGAGACGAAAGTCAATGTCTGGGGTTGGGCTGACAACGGAGAGGAAGTGACCGTCTCCTTCAAAGGCCAGAACGTGAAAACCACCGCCAAAGACGGCAAATGGATTCTCCAGCTCGCGCCCATGAAAGCCGATGCCAAAGGAGAGGTCCTGACGATCAAGGGCAAAAATCAGCTGACATTCAAAAATGTCGTCGTCGGCGAGGTATGGGTCTGCTCGGGACAGTCCAATATGGAAATGCCCGTCTGGACTTCCAGCTCCTACTGGCGCGTGGACAATGCCGATGCGGAACGCAAAAACGCGGACTGCCCTGATCTCCGCCTCTATAAGGGAAACAATTACAAGTTCTATCAGATTCCGCAGACGGATAATCCGGGCCGCTCCTGGATGGTCTGCAATTCTGAAAGCATTGTCGGTTTTTCCGCTGCCGGATATTTCTTCGGGCGTGAAATCGTGAAGGCGCTGAAAGTTCCGGTCGGTCTGATTTCCGCCAACTGGGGCGGCACCCGCGTGGAACCCTGGACCAGTCCCTATGGATTCAATCAGGTTCCCTCTCTTGCAAAGATCGCCTACGACGTGAATGCGAAGGTCCCCGGAACGAAAGAGTACAAGGCGGAAAGTGCCAAAGCCATTGCCTCCGCGGAAAAATGGCTCGCCGAGGCCCGAAAAGCGGTAGCGGAAGGAAAAATGGTTCCGCAGGCGGCAGCGTACCCGAACGCTCTGAAGGTGAGCGGCGGACATCAGGCACCCACGGTCCTTTACAACTCCATGATCGCGCCGATCCGCAATTTCGCGATACAGGGAGTCCTCTGGTATCAGGGCGAATCCAATCTCTCCGATGGAATGGTGTACAAAGACAAAATGAAGGCGCTTGTCGCGTCCTTCCGGGAAGCCTTTGGCAAGCCGGCGATGCCGTTCTATTTTGTTCAGCTTGCTCCCTTCAATTACAACCATCCGACACGGCTTCCGGAATTCTGGGAGGCTCAGCAGGCGTTTGCCGATTCCGAGAAAAATGTCGGTATGGCGCTGACCAATGACATCGGCAATTTCCGTGACATTCATCCGCACAACAAGAAGGATGTCGGAGCCCGTCTTGCTCTTCTTGCTCTGAAGCATACCTACGGCAGGACCGATCTCGTTGCGGATTCTCCGTTCTTCCAATCCTTCAAAGTCGACGGCGCTAAAGCCGTGGTCACGTTCCGCAACGTGAAGACTCTGAAAACGAAAGACGGCAAACCCGCAAAGTATTTTGAAATCGCCGGTGCCAACGGAGCCTTTTTCCCCGCAACCGTTGAACTGAAGGGCAATACCGCGATTCTGAGTTCTTCTTCCGTCCAGAAACCCTACATGGTCCGTTTCGCCTGGAATCCGGATGTGACGGTCAATCTGGTCAACGAGAACAATCTGCCGGCGGGAGCGTTCCGGGCGGGAGAGGTGCCGGTCCGCGAATATCTGGATGCCACGGTGCCCGAGGCCAAGTCCTATCAGGTGATCTACCGCTTCAATCCTGCTGCGTCCGTGAAGAACGGCGGAAGGGACGCCAACTATTCGATCGACAATTCCAAGTCGTTTGCCGGAAAGAAAATCGTGAGAGTCGGATATTTCATGTCCCTGACCAACCGGAAAACGGGAAAGAATGATTTCGTTTTTGTCGCAATGGATCCGTTTACTCAGGATATCCGGAAAATCGGACTGCCGGTCGCGACTCTGAAATCGCCCTTCCAGCAGATCGTGAAGAATCTGCTTGTCAAGAGCAATGTCCCAACTGTGAAAAACGGGACCTTCGCCGATGGCAACATTGAATTCTGGGGAACCAATTACAGTCAGCAGAACGCCGCTAAAATTCCCGGCGCCAGTGATGGCTCCTATGATTTCGGCGATCAGCGTAACGGCAACGGGTATTATGGTTCCATGCAGATTCACAACTACAAGGAAAAACAGGTTTTGTTTGCCTATAACAACTTCCTTGCCGGAGCCGGTGGCGATATCGGAATCGGATCCAGCAAACAGGGCAATCCTGATTACACCTTCGCCAAAAATCTGAATCAATATTTTGCGGATATCCTTGTTCTTGCGCAGTTTGAATAATCGCGCCTGAATCTGATATTCGCCGGCCTGGTCTCTTTACGGGATCAGGCCTTTTCCTTTTTCGGGGGATTTCGCTGTTCTATCGGCTGCGCTTGAATAAGAAAAAATTGTCTTTTGTTTCCGCAAAGGCGGATTTGTTTTTTGCAAGCCATGCTTTCAGCTGATCCGGGGTCGTGTTCAAAATCGGATCCGTTGAGCCTTTTTTCTGGAAAGCGCCCAGTTCCCGCAGACACTTCTGAAAATCTGTTTCACTGTGCATCCAGCAGAGACGCAGTTCATTGTTTGAGAACCGGAGGCGATAGAGTCTCCAGATCGGCAGGGAAAACGGTTCGGATGCGTCATTCCCGAGAATTTTTTTCAGTTCCGGGGCATCCCTGTCGAATGTCACGCTGGCATACGTTTCTCCATCAATTGCCGCGAGTGTCATTTTGTAGAACTCTTTTTTCCCCTGTTTTGTCTGGACGGAAACGGCATAGAAATCTCCGTTCAGTTCGACTTGATACCGATTGCCGTTCAGGGTCCAGGTTCCCTCCACTTCCGGAAGAAAGGTTTCATTTTTTTCCGTAATCGGGCACATGGAAGGAATGCACGCGGAAAGAATCAGTGCTCCGAACACAGCCAATGTGAATGGATGGAAAAAGCGTTTCATGGAAAGACTCCTTGTTTTCAGGGCAGGGGATGCGCTGCTGTTCTGAAGGTTTTTCCGGATTTGCCGTTGATCTCTCCGGAGAAGGAAAAAGATGGAAAAAAACAGCCTGTCGTTTGGACAGGCTGTTCCAATTCGGTAAAATGAGTTTACTTGGTTTTATTTGTCTGCGCATTGTAGGACGCCGCAGGTTCTGCCGCAATGTTTTTCTGTGCAACAGGCTGAACCTGAACCAGTTGAAGCGGGGCTTGCGAGACGCCGTCCCGGTATTCGAGGGCGTGCATGTAGACACGGGCTTTATCCCGTTCAGAAAGAGAACCCCACACTTTCAGCATGGCGATTGTAATGGGATCTTCGGAATTCCTTGCCTGGCATTCCATTACGGAACAGGACGGTTCCGGTTCGGATGTCAATGCAATGATCGCCCGTTTGTTCCTGGGGCTGATTTTTCCTCCTTTGTTCCAGTTGGTCAAGGTGTTCTGGGTTACGCCAAGCTGACGGGAGATCTGGGTCCATGAAAGATGATTCTCCTCAACGTAGGCTCGTAGCATTTCAATTAAGTTCTTGTCGTTCATACTCATAGGATTACCTCCATGCTGTTCTTCCTATAAACTTACCACGTTAATGAAACAAGGTCAAGGACTGTTTATGCCATTTTTTGATAATTCTGGCAAAAAAAATGATATTTTATGCATTTTTTGCATTTTTTGCGTTTTTTTTCTCGCTTTCAGAATGATTCTGTCACATTAACTTCTTTATTTTCAGGAAAATGGAAAGTTCGGGAAATAAATTTTTTTTCAAAATAAAAGAAAAATGACACATCTTCCGGAAGAGTGTTTTTCCGGAGGTTTTTTCTGTAATGGCGGGAAACTTTAACATTGCCGCATTTCCGGAAATCTTTCCTCCACTATTTTTTCGGATCGGACTTGATTTTTTCTTTTGCGGGATTACAATCTCCATGGTATTTAAAACATTGAACTTTTGGGAGAAACGAGAATGGCAGATTTTGACGATTTGAACTCCTGGCTGAAGAACTTCACTCCGAGAGCCAGACACGTTCTGGCTCTTGCGCAGAAGGAGTCCGAGCGCCTGAACCATGATTACATCGGGACCGAGCATCTTCTTCTCGGTCTGATTTCTCTGGGGGAAGGTGTTGCGGTCTCCGTGCTGAAAGCCATGGGACTTGATTTGAATATCCTCCGCTTCGAGGTTGAACGCCAGTTCGGCACCGGGGGACAGACCAAGCAGGAGGGACCGGCTCCGATGACGGCTCGCCTGAAAAACATCATTGCCATGTCCGCCAACGAAGCCAAGGCGATGAATTACAACTACATCGGCACCGAGCACCTTCTGCTGGCGCTGCTCCGCGAGGGAAACAGCGCGGCGGCTCAGATTCTCCGCAGTCTGAAGGTCAACGTGGAACGCGTCCGGGAGGAGGTCGTGAAGGCTCTTGACCCGAATTATATTCCGGATGACGCCCAGCCGGAGGATATTCCCGGTCCGGGTGGTGTGCCGGCTCAGAATCCGCAGGCGCAGAACAATGCCTCTTCCGAACAGATGTTCCCAGCGCTTTCCGCTTTCGGACGCGATCTTACCGAGATCGCGCGCAGAGGCGAACTGGACCCCGTCATCGGACGTAAAAATGAAATTGAACGCGTCATCCAGATTCTCTGCCGCAGAACGAAGAACAATCCCGTTCTGATCGGTGAGGCGGGAGTCGGCAAAACGGCGATCATCGAAGGGCTTGCCGAAGCGATTGCATCCGGTTCCGTTCCGGAACTACTGCGCAGTAAACACGTGTTTGCGCTCGACCTGCCGCTGATGATCGCCGGAACCAAATATCGCGGACAGTTTGAGGAGCGCATCAAAGCCGTGATTGATGAAGTCAAAAACACGAAAGCCGTGATCCTGTTTATTGATGAGCTCCATACGATCGTCGGAGCGGGGGGCGCCGAAGGGGCCATGGATGCCGCCAACATCATCAAACCGGCTCTTTCCCGCGGAGAACTCCAGTGCGTCGGAGCCACTACGCTTGACGAGTACCGGAAAGGCATTGAGAAGGATTCCGCTCTGGAGCGTCGTTTTCAGCCGGTCATGGTGGAGCCGCCTTCCGTGGAGGACACCATCCGGATTCTGCATGGACTCAAGGAACCCTATGAGAAGCATCACAATGTCGTCTATACCGACGCCGCGCTGACTGCGGCCGCCAAGCTCGCGGACCGTTATATCACCGGGCGTTTTCTGCCGGACAAGGCGATTGATGTGATCGACGAGGCAGGCGCGCGCGCCCGGATCGTCGATACGCCGAAACTGCCCGATCTATCCGGTATTGAAGAGAAGATCCGCGAGGTTTGCGCGCGCAAGGACAATGCGATTTCCGCTCAGAAGTATGAGGAGGCCGCCGACTGCCGGGATCAGGAACGGGCCCTCCGCGCCGAACTGGAGAAGCGCATGGAGGAGTGGAACGATCTCTGCAAAAAACGCCGTCCCGTGATTGATACCCCGGAAATTGCCGTGATTATTTCCAAGCTCACCGGCGTGCCTGTCAGCCAGATGCAGGAGGGGGAAACCGCAAGACTGCTGCGGATGGAGGAGGAACTGATGAATACCGTTGTCGGACAGCCCGATGCGGTTTCCGCGGTTTCCCGTGCTCTGCGCCGCTCGCGTGCGGATCTCAAGGATCCGCGCCGTCCGATCGGGTCGTTTATCTTTCTCGGCCCGACAGGGGTCGGCAAGACTCTTCTGGCAAAAGCTCTTGCGGAATTCATTTTCGGCGATCCCGATTCGCTGATTCAAGTGGATATGTCGGAATATATGGAGAAATTCAATGTGAGCCGTCTGGTCGGTTCTCCTCCGGGCTACGTCGGTCACGGGGAGGGCGGCGAGCTGACGGAGCGTGTCCGCCGTCATCCGTACAGCGTTGTGTTGTTTGACGAAATTGAGAAGGCGCATCCCGATGTGATGCATCTTCTGCTGCAGATTCTGGAGGAAGGCAAACTGACCGACAGTCTCGGCAGGAAGATCGACTTCCGCAACACAATCGTTATTATGACCAGCAATCTGGGCGCCGAGCAGATGGGGAAAGGCGCTGGAATGGGGTTCGACGGTGCGCTCAAGCCCTCCGAATCCTTCCAGAAAATTGCCGACCGGCTGCTGGAATTTGCAAAAAAACGTTTCAAGCCGGAGTTCATCAACCGCATTGACGATGTCATCGTGTTCCGCAAACTGGAGCGGGAGGATCTTGTCAAAATCGTGAATCTGGAACTGAAAAAAGTCATTGACCGTCTCCGGGAGCAGGGGAAAATCCTGGAGATCGAACCGCCTGTGGTCGATTTCATCATTGAAAAAGGGTTTCAGCCGGAGTTCGGGGCGCGTCCGCTCCGCCGTGCGATTGAACGCTACATTGAAGATGAACTGGCTGACAGTATTCTCCGCGGTCTGCTCGGCGATGCCGGACGCATTGTCGCCCGGCGCGACAACGGCAAGATCGTCTTCTTCCCGCGCGAGGAAGAGCCGGACGTGAAGATGCTGAAGGCTTCCCCTGTACGGAAGGCTCTGCCCGCCGCCGGAAAAAAGAGTTCCGGTCCGTCTGCAAAAAAAAGCGAATCCGGAAAAAATATCCCTCCGAAAAAAAAGGGAAAAAAGAGTGATGACGAAGAATAATAATCAGGAGGAAATCTTCGATATCGTCGATGAAGAAGACCGCATAATCGGCTCGGCTCCGCGCCGTCGCTGTCACGGGGATCCTTCGCTGATCCATCGGACCGCGCACGTCGTTGTGTTTCATCCGGACGGAAAACGGATTCTGCTTCAGCTCCGGACCCGGACAAAGGACATTCAGCCCGGCAAATGGGATACTGCGGTCGGGGGGCATCTCGACCGCGGCGAGGATTACGAAACGGCCGCCCGGCGCGAAATGCGGGAAGAGCTGGGGCTTTCATCCGAACTGCCGCTGAAATACCTGTTTGATTCCCGCATCCGCAATTCGGTGGAATCCGAAAATGTACGGGTCTTTGCCATTGAGTCTGCGGGGCCGTTCCGTTTTCAGGAGTCGGAGATCGACGAGGTGCGCTTCTTTTCCCGTGCGGAACTGGATGCGCTCCGTTCCGAATGCACGCCGAATCTCCTGCTTGAACTGGGGAAATTGAAGGATTTAAATTTATTTTGAACGGTAAAAAGGAGCAGTCCATGACAAAGGTTCCGGTTATTGTTTCCTTCGGGGAAATCCTGTTTGACGTCATAGAAGGAAATCCGCATCTGGGCGGAGCGCCTCTGAATCTGGCGGTTCAGCTGAAGCGGCAGGGGGCGGATGCCTCCATTATTTCATCCGTCGGCCGGGATCCGCTCGGGGATGCGGTTTTCTCCGCGCTGGAACAGTACGGGATGGACACCGCGTATGTGCATCGCTCCGATTATCCTACCGGGACCGTGACCGTGACTCTGGATGATGCGAAAGTCCCCTGCTATAAGTTCCTGAACGACTGCGCTTACGATCATATTGAGACGGATTACAGCGGGAACCCCGATCTTTTCTGTTACGGCACGCTGAGTCAGCGTTCAGAGGTGTCGCGTTCAACTTTGCATCGACTGTGGGACTCCCTTCAGACGAGATTTTTTTACGATGTGAATCTGCGTCAGGATTTTTATTCGAAAGAGCGGATCCGGGAGTCCCTGCTTCACGCGGATATCGTGAAAATCAACGACGAGGAATTCCGGGTCCTCTGCCAATTGTTCGATCTTCCATCGGAACCCTCAGCCATGACGGACCGCTTCGGCCTGGATGTGCTGATCCTGACGATGGGACCGGACGGATGCCGGGTTTCATCCAAGGGACGGACGGTTCATTCCCCCGCGGTCCCGGTGAAGGTGGTCAGTACGGTCGGTTCGGGCGATGCGTTCAGCGCGGCGTTTCTGTATCATTACCTGAAAGGGGAGGATCTGCCGGTCTGTGCCGATGCCGGAAATGCTCTTGCGGCAAAAGTCGCCGGACAGGGGGGGGCGATCTGAGCGTCTTCTCTTCTTTCAGGCAGCCCGCTTCCCTTTCGCAGAAAAGAGAATGGAAAGCAGCATGAAAACCGCCAGAATGTAAGGGTAGCAGA
>CALXMJ010000434.1 GCA_944389445.1 uncultured Victivallales bacterium
AGCGTGCTCTCTTCGTCCGCTTGAAACGGCCTTCCGCGCGCCACCTGGTCTCCGACATCGAAAAAATGCCGGAATCCTACTGGGACTGGAAGCCTACTGCTCTGTATCGCGGTTCCAAAACAAATCCGAGCATTTCACCCGACGGGGTCACTTCCCGCCATCTGAACCGCTTCGGAGCAAACATCCTTTTTGCCGATTTGCATGTGCAGGCGATGAAAATCTCACAGATCCCCGTCAACGGGAACAACTATTTCTTCGGTCAATACACGGAAGACTGATCCCCCATGGACTCTTCCCGGGGATCCGTTTCCGTTCAATAACGGAACCGTTTCCCCAGTCTGATCCGAACTTTTTCTTGCGGTTTTTCCTCCGCAATCTCCCTCCTTTTTGCTCCGCCGCCGGAAAAGCTGACCGCTTTTCCCGGCGGCAAATTTCATGAAAGAGAAAACATTCGTTTGCATTTTTCCCATCTGGATGTAATATAATTATATGACACGTGACATATAATAGGAATCCCCAGGAATGTTCCGGAAAAAAACAACGGCGAAAGATGTGGCTGAACGGGCGGGAGTCTCCCGTTCTCTGGTTTCGATGTATCTCCGGAAAAATCCGAACCTCTGGATTTCGGAAACGACGAAGGCGCGGCTTGAGGCGGCGATCCGGGAACTGGGATATCGGCCGAACCGGTCGGCACAGATTCTCCGCAGCGGAAAATCCTCTGTCGCAGGCGTTATCCTTGGTGGAATTTCGGGTACCTTTGCTTCGTGCCTTTCCGAAGCGCTCATGGAGAAGATGGAGGATGCGGGATACCGTATCTTTCTCGGGATCACCCGGTATGACCCGGAACGGGAACGGCGTGTCCTGGAATCCATGATGAATTTTGAAATCGATCTTCTTTTCTATACTCTGGAACCGGAATATGTCAAAGATCTGCTTTTGAGGTGTGCGGCATCCATTCCTGTTCTGGTATCGGAGAAACGGGCGGATATGCCGTTCCGGAGCATCCGGTTCGATCTCTCTTCCGCCATGAAAAACGCTCTGCGCCATCTCGCCGGGCGACAGGTCGGACGGACTGCTTTGCTGACTAACCGCGCCGGTTTCGGGGAGGAGGATTTTTTTGCTTCGAAAGAGGAGCCTTTTCCGGAGTTGCGTTCTTTCCGGTTCGGCGATCCTGAAGGGCGCGATAAAGCGGCTCTTCGGGAACTGGTCCGTTTTTCTCCGGATGCCGTGATTTCTCTTGCCGGAATTCCGATGACTCCGGCAAAGGAATGTCTCGGCCGGAATGTATTCTGGATTGATTCCTGGACCCTTCCGTTTGAGAGACCGGAAGCGGGAATTCATCCGGCAGGATCAATCGTCCGTCCGTTCCGGGAGTATGTGGAGACTTTGTCGGAAGCCATGCTGGAAGCGCTTCGCGATCCGGAATGCAAACCGCGCGACCGGAGCGTTCCGGCGGCATTCCTGAAATGGAGGGAACAGAGCGAACTGCGGAAATCCCTGTTAAACGATCCTTACTATCAAACCTTTCAACATTAGAATTCTGAATTTTGCATGGAGGATGCAATGAGTACGGTTATTCCGATCTGGGGAGGATGTGCAGAAGAGGCGTTTTTCCGCCGGAAATTCACACTCGGAGGGATGTTTTCTCCGGCAGTGGTCCGAATCTTCGTCGATACCGGGTTCGAGCTGTTCCTGAACGGAAGGGCGGTTGCGGTCGCTGACGAGTGGAACAATACGCGCGACTACGATGTGACGCCGTTCCTGCTGAACGGAGAAAATCTCGTCGCGGTACATGCGATGAACCATTCCGGGCACCGGGGATTCTCGTTCGAGCTCTGCTGCGACGGGAAACAAATCCTTGTTTCCGATGAAACCTGGAAAGTCGCAGATTCCGAAAGATGGGACTGGACACGCATGGAGTGCGACGATCTCTCCTGGGCTTCAGCGCGTGCGCTTCCGCTTCAGTATGCGGGACTTCCCCAGTGGAGAGGACATGCGGGCGACCATCCGGAAAAAGTGATTCCGTATCTGGATGGATCGCCGTTTTTCATCGGACCGATCCCGAAAGCGGTCCGGTCTCCATTCTACCGGCAAACCGGGGAGAGGGGAAAGGAAAAAATCTCTCCCGAAGTTCTGGAGGTGGTCGGAGAAGATTACCGGAACAGTCGGAACGCAACTCCCGGAACGCGGATCTTACCTGCCGGATGGCCGGAAGTTCGCGGGAGTGCGCGGGGAAGGGACGGCGTCTTCCGCCTGTCCGGAGCTTCCCGCTATGAGGGACCGTTCTTTTTTGTCGATTTCGGAGAGGAGACCGTCGGATATCTGCGGTTCCGCACCTCGTCCGCCGGCCCGGTGCGTGTGCGTCTCCGCTACGGGGAGATGCTGGCGGAATGCGTTGCCGAACCCGCACGGAACAGACTCCTGCATCGAATGCTGGTCGAGGAGATCATGCTCGGAGAAGGAGTGCAGGAGTGGGAAAGCCGGATGAGAGTCGGATTCCGCTTCGTGCGTGTGGAACTGTTCGACTCTTCCGCGGAGGTGGAATTTTCCGGTTTTTCTGTCCGAACCTCCTTGTATCCGGTGGCGTACCGCGGATACTTTCACTGTTCGGACCCGCTGCTCAACCGGATCTGGGAGGCGGGGAGAAAGACCGTGCATCTCTGCATGCAGGAGTATTATCTGGACGGAGTCAAACGGGACCGTTTCCTCTGGGTCGGCGATACCCGCGCGGAGGCGCTTTACAACTATTACCTTTTCGGAGACAGGGAACTGTTCCGGTTCTGCTGGGAGGCGCTGGCGTCCGTTCAGTATGCCGATGGTGCGGTTCCCTCGGAGATGGGGGAGGGTGCATCGTGTCTCTGGGACTACGTCGCATGGTGGGTGATCGCTTTTCACGACTACCGTCTCTTTACCGGAGATGATGAATTTCCCCTCAAACTGCGCAGGAATCTTTACGCCGCAGTCGACTGGCTCGCCGCCCGCGCCGGGACAGACGGATGCATCAGCCTTCCCGAAAATCCGTGTTCCTCATGGATGATTGTCCTGAACAAAGCGGTCGGGACCTCCTCCTTTCTGAATCTGCTCTACCTGCGCTCTCTGAGGACGGCACTCGAAATAGCAGAAGTCGCCGGTGACTGCGCTGAAGTCTCCCGGTATCGGAAACTGCTCGAACGAACAGAACCGGCGGTCGAAATGCTCCTGCGCGAAAAGCCGCTCTCAGAGGAAGAGGGACTGGCAAGCGCTTCCACCGGATTCTATGAAATTCTGGAACAGCAGTTTATACAGGGGGAAAGCGGAAAGGCGCTGGAGTCGATCCGCCGGAACTGGGGGGCGCTTCTCGCAAGCGGAGCGGATACGCTTTATGAGGGCTTCTACGCGCGGGACGGAAAATATCCTTCCATTTCCGATCCGGAGGAGAAACGTCTTTTCGTCAGTTTCTGTCACGGCTGGACTGCCGGTCCCTGTGCACTTCTTCCGGCGGAGATTGCGGGAATCAAACCGCTGGAACCGGGCTTCCGACGCTTCCGAGTCGCTCCGAAGCCGGAAGATCTGGATGAGGTAAAGGCGGTTGTGCCGACTCCGTTCGGAGAAATTGCGCTTGCCCTGACCCGTTCGGAACTGCATCTGCGGGTCCCGGAAGGGACAGAGGCGGAAGTGGAACTCCCCTCTCCGAATCCGCTGCGGCAAACCTTGAACGCGGGAATCCACCGGCTCCTGCTCAACGGGGCGGAATGCGGACGGTAATGCCTGTCCGTATGCTCCGGGGAAATATCCGCAATTATGACAATAAAAAAGCCGCCTGAACGGCGGCTCTGCATTTCCGGATACGGACGGAAGTTTATTTGGCGTAAGCCTCAACTTCCCAGAGAGAATATCCATACGGAGTTGTCCGTTTGACTCCCTGAATCCGAATGTAGCGGGTATTCTGCGGATTGACTTTGATGGTCTCCACGGCTCCCGATTTTCCATCTTTCTTGCGGAAGACTTCCGTGAAGTTCTTGCCGTCCTGCGAGAACTGAACAGCGTACTCCTTGCCGGCCGCCTGTTCCCATCTCAGCACGAGCCTTCCGATTGTCTTTGCCGCACCGAGGTCCAGCATGAGCCATTCGTTGTCTTTGCGCTCGGATCCCCAGCGGGTGTTGTTTCTGCCGTCGACGGCATTTGCCGGAGAGAGATTCCGTTCCGTGGAGCTGGCTGTCGCCTTTGCGCCGAATGCCAGATTGTCAACGGCGGGATACACCATCATTTCCCACAGCGAGTAACCGAACTGCGAGGCGCGCTTTTTGCCGAGAATACGGATGTAGCGTGTTTCGCGGGGTTTGAGACGGATGATTTCACGGGCACCTTTTTTGCCGTCGGTTACGGTATAGACATCCGTAAAGGTTTTGCCGTCGTTGGAAAACTGCACGACATAATCCCTGCCTGCTGCCGCTTCCCAGTCGAGACGGATCTGACCGACCGTCTTCGGCTGTCCGAGATCCAGCATGAACCATTCGTTGTCGTTGCGTTTGGAGGACCAGCGGGTGTTGCCCCTGCCGTCGATTGCCTTGCCTGGCTCATACTGTGCGGATTCAGAAGAACTCGCGGTCGCAGTTGCCCCTTTTGCAAGATTCACCATTTCATCCGCGTAAAGCCCGCAGGCCGCGGCGGAAGCGAAGGCCAATAAGGCCAGCATCGTCTTTTTCATTATGATCTCCCTTTCCGGGCGGATTTTGAAAAACGCCCGTATTTAATATAGCAATCAAACGGGGGTTTGTCAAGCAGAACCCGCTCAGGCGGGAAGCGGGGATGCGGAAAGGGAAAATCGGCGCATTGCAGCGATTGCCCCCCCTCTGTGTCCCAGTCAGGGTGCGATGAGTTTTTCCAGGACCGCCGCAGCCAGACGGCTGCCAAAGGAGTCCAGTTCAGGTTTTGACCAGTCCGGCATGGTGACGTCATCGGAAAACAGGAACGGCATCAGGAGATACTGGGGAAGCCATGCTCCCGTTATCCGCCCTTGCGCATCCTGTTTCATTGCGGCAATGCAGAAGCTCTCCTTTCCGTTGTCCAGTTCAAACAACGGAATCACAGAGGAGTCTTCCGTCCGGATGGCAACATTGGAAAACGGTTTGTTCCAGCCTGCCGAAGTATTCGGGTTGTCCTTGAATGCGAACGACTTCCTGTCGAAAAGACCGGCAAGCGGTCCCGCAGGGCGCACCCGCATTTTTTCAATCACATCCTGATTTGCTTTGCCGTAGACGGAGGAAACGGGGATTTCCGCGTTTTGTTTTCGCTCGAAAAAGGGAGCCAGTCCGGTGAGATTCATATCCGAACTTCCTCCGATGGAAATGACTTTTCCTCCTCCGGCAACGTATTTTTTCAGTGCGTTTACTGCGAATCCGGGAGCGCCGCCGTTTGTGCAGATCACAATGACCGGAACCCGGTCAGGGGAGGGAACGGATCTTTTGAGATCGAACAAGGGAATCACCTCAATTTTTTTCCCGTTTTTCAGAAGAGTCCGGCCGAGTGTGGCAATGATGAATTTGGAGCCGAATCCCAGGAAAGTCTGGTTCATCGCGTATGTGGCTTCGCAGATGAGTCCCACCGCTTTTTTCCCGCCCGTGCTTTGTTCAAAGAGGCCCGCATAGACGGCGTCCTTGCGCGGATCGCGCATTTCCTGCTTTGCCGCTCTGCGGCGTTGATATTCCGGACGGAGGGAGCGTGATTTTTCCTCCTTTGTCAGCGCGGCGAATGCTTTGGCATCGAAATCGGATGGCTTGAGGTTCAGTTTTTCCCCGGAAGCGGCAAGACGCCACGCCGCGCAGATGGCGTTTATCCCGATCCGTGTCTGGTATGCCGCGATATCCGCCATCGCGCCGAGAGCCGCATCGGAGGCGCTTCCATCCGGATTGGCAAGAGCAAGAAGATTTTCCCTGGCGGTCATATAGGCGTTGCTGTCAATATCCTCCAGCATCAGGTTGATGACCGTTTCCCGGAGATTTTCTTTTCCCGCATCAGGTCGGAATTCGTCCAGCCGTTCCGCGATTTTCCCTGCCAGCACCTTGTTCTTGCGCATCATGGAAAGATCCAGATCCACACGGGGATAGCGGATATGACGGTACCGCGTATAAGTCAGATAGTGAATCAGCGGAGCATGATTGAATGCGTTGGCATCGGCAATGCCGTGCATCAGCACTCCGGCGAAGAAGGCTGCCGCATCATACTGTTTTTCGCGGAATGCGCGCGCCAGCAGGAAAAACGCGGCACCTTTTCCGGAATCGCTGTGGAATCTGTAGCAGGTTTGAATTTTTGATTCATTCAGAAAACGGGCGGCGTCCGGGCCGATCATCGTCAGAATTTCCGGAGCGATCTTTTTATGCGAATCGGGATAGTGGGACCAGTGAGTTTGAAATTCCTTTTTTGCCGTATCGTTCCAGCAGGATGCGATTTCCTTCGGGAGATATTTCAGAACCAGTCCGGCGTGATCATTGTGTCCGCTTCCCCAGCCGAACAGGGAGCAGGCAGCCGCCAGAAGCAGAATGACAGCGATTCTTTTTTTCATGATTGTTTTCCTATCATAGTTAACCGGCGCGAGAGTTCCGGTTTTCCCCAGTAGGCGTGATTCCGCCAGAAACTGGAACCATTGTTTGCGTCGAGCACTTTCAGAGTAAGGTTTTCCGCGGAACCGAGTTCCACTGAAATTTCCGCGGCATTGTTTTCCGACGTCATGCGTCCGCTTGTCCAGACGGTTTTCCCATCCAGCATTACGAGGAACTCCGCAGCGCCTCCGGCTGCAAGAGTGGCATGCATACCGGCCAGAGCGGTGAAGCGTTTGAAAACATTTTTGGGAAGAAGCCAGGTCATATGACAGCTGCGTTCGCCGTTCATTCCGCTGTGCGGCAGCATCCCCAGTCCGGGAAGAGTTTCGATATGGCCGTTGATCCGGAGCTGTCCCGGGGTCACGGGAACGTTGTTGGGCGGAACGTTCCGATTGCCGTCGAGGACTGCGCTGCCGTATACCAGATCATGGAATTGTTCCAGCGGCGGCATCTGCCGAAGATCGACGGAAGGGAGTTCCCCGGTTTCGTTCCGGGCAATCCGTATCGCCGAATAGAGCGCATTGGCGGTGAGCTCCGCCGCAATCGTGACAGGTTCCGCGGCAAAGGATTCCGCTCTTTTCCGATCGTTGTCGAACAGCGCCTGAATGGTCGGGATGAGGAATCTGCGGCAGTATAGAACGGCGCTCTGCGCATCGGATGCCGTTTTCCAAGCGGCTTCGGCTTCGGAGGCTCCGATCAGATGCGGCGGGGAAAGCGGCCCGCACTCGCCATCGACCGCTTCGACCGAGGTGTGATAGTGAAAATCTTTGAGATGCGGCCGATCCGGCACGGGAAGCAGCTGGCTCAGGAACAGATTGTTGGGATCCGGTCCTATGTGCGCGGGCTGGGTCGCATCGCCCATGGCATGACTCAGACAACCGGAAAATTTGATGAAGTCGACATATTTGTTTTCCCGGAAGGATTCCGTCATCCGTTTGAAAAGATAGGTATAGATCCCGATGCGTTTCAGCTGGTCGGAGGGCGGTGCGGGAAAGAAATGAAGCATCCGCGCCTCGAGTCCATCCGGGTAAACGGTATATTTTTCCCAATCGGGATCAATCTGTTTTTTCTCCTCTGCGGGACGGGTCGGATCGTCAAAATAATCCGGATAGTTTCCGGTTTCGCCGACAAGTTCCAGGGGCAGGTTCAGAGTCCGCCGCATCTCTTCCGGCAGGGAGAGATACGCGGCAATCATGATTTTCGGATGGGAACGACCGTTCATGAGAAAAGCTCCTTGAGGGTTGAAATGGAGGGGATCAGAGTCATGCCGTCCATGGATTTTCCGTCATTGGCACCGTCGCGGTTCAGGAGAAAACAGCGGCGGATCCCTTCCGAAAAAGGGATCCGGCAGTCGTCGTGGAAATCGTCTCCGAGAGTGGAGAGCGTTTCCGGGGAACGCTCCGTGCGCGGGATGGCCTTTCTCCAGAAAACCGGATCGGCTTTCATCGCCTGCATCTGTGTCGCACCGAGAAATGCGGTGAAGATCGTTTCCGGTTTCCGGAATCCGGCCAGTCGCAGCTTATGCCGGATTCCATCCGGAGGATTGTTGCTGGTGATGAAAAACGCGGCCCCCCGGCGTTTCAATTCGGCAAATGTCTCCTGCAAATCCGGTTCCGCCGGTTCCAGATACCCGGATTCCACCTCGAAAGCGTATTCCCAGAAAATCCGGGGGTCAATCCCAAGCCGATCCAGAAACGTGCTCCAGCTCCACCAGGGAACTGTTTTTTTTACCAACCCGATTTCCTTTTCAACGGATTCCGGTGCTGTTTTTTTTTTTTTTACGGCGTACTTCCGGATCACATTGATTACAGAAGCCGTTGAACGAGGTTCCGGAGCTCCCGGTTTGAACGCAAGAAGCGTATTGTCAATGTCGGTCAGAAAATTTACTTCCATTTCATCTCTCCGTCTGTTTTATGATTTCATTTTAGCAGACATCCTCTTCCGTGTCAAGAAAAGCGGGAACCCTTCCGGAGAAAATGTGAAAAAAAATAAAAAAGAACGGGAAAGTGTTATATAAACAATAACACTTTTGCGCTCGGAATCATTTTTCCGTTGACTGGAACTGTGCGGTTCCGCTACGGTCCGGAGAGACTGATCTTTCGTTTTACCGGTTTGCCCTGTGATAGATATCCGGAATCGTATTGCTGGCATCCTGTTCCTCTCCGCCGGAGGCATTCTTTTCCGAATCAGGAAATTATTTTTTTCATTTGCGGCGGGACAAGGGGTTGACAAAAAGAAAAAAATATGCTATAATTAAAGTAAAGCTAAACAAAGCTAACTAATGCTAACGGTGAAAGAATGTCGGATTCTTCGATTTCAGAGTATATGAAGATCAGGCGCTATATGATGAATGTGATTTATCGCGCCAACGGGCAGTCTGTGCAGGTGCCGACGATTCTGGAGCTGTCGAAGCAGTTCGGCGTGAGCCGTCCGACCGTCAGCAAGGCGATGAAGGCGCTGACCGATGAAGGATATATCATCGGGAAACGCGGAATCGGTTCTTTTACGAATCCGAATTTCAAGATGGCGCTTTCCAGTCCTCTGGAGAAGGATGTTCCGCTGATTGGAATTCTTATGGGAGATGGGATGGGGGTCCATTACAGTTCGTATTCCAGCCGGCTTCTGGGGGCGCTTCTGAATCACCTTCCGTATCTGCCGTGCTATGTTCATCTGGTCTCGCTTTCCGCAAGCGATCCCGCGCATGTTTATGAAGAGATCCGGAATGAGCGGCTGGACGGACTGGTCTGGCACAATCCGGAGCCGCAGGGCCTGGAGGTCTGCCGCCGTCTGTGGGAGGAGAATTTTCCGCTTGTGCTGGGAGGGGGCCGCTGTGACGGCATTCCGTCCGTCGATTTTGATTTTGAGGATGCCGGTTATCAGTGCGGAAAGATCCTTTGCAGGGAAGGCCGCCGGAACGTGGTCTTTTATCCGAATATCTTTCCGTGGAGTCTGGAGGCCGACGGGCTTCTCCGCGCCTATCGCGAGGAGGGAATCCGGCTGAATGAGAATCTCTTCCTGAAGGACTGCTATACCGCTCATGAAAAAATCCGTGATATGATCTCCTACGGCATCCCCGTCGATGCCGTTTATGGTCAGATGCTGACATACAACACCATCGAAGATTACCTGCTGGAGATAGATCCTGACATTTACAAACGCTGCACGCTGGTTGCTTCCGGCGGGATAGTGGTGCCGTCCCGGCATCCGTTCCATCGCCTGGCATATGTTGTTCCATTCGATGAATATGGAAAACAAATCACAGCCGTTTTGAAAAATGTGTTTTCCGGAAACAGAAAACCGGATCAACGTTCACTGAAAATCAAAATCGAATCAACATAGGAGAACTTTTATGCGGAAAAAATTTACATTGATAGAGCTTTTGGTGGTGATTGCAATCATTGCAATTTTAGCATCACTTCTTCTGCCAGCGTTGAACAGTGCCCGGGGCAAGGCACGGACGATCGGTTGCGGGAATTCCATTCGGGCGTTGGGAATGGCTGCGGTCCAGTATGCGTCCACCTATGATGAATTCTGGGTGCCGTATAATTTGATGGGATATGCCAAATGGTACGGAAACCATGGATTCGGCGATATTCTGAATTTCCCGAGAAGCAGTGACTATACTCAAATTGTCCATCGGAATGCCGTGTGTGGAGAAGAGGTTCCTCCACCTTACAATACCGACTTTCCGATACAAAAATGGGCGGATCTGGAAAATGTTTATGGGCTTGCCATGACAGGAGAAGCAACCTCCGGTGAATTGCAGACAGGGGAGACTGATGCTGCAGAATATATTCTTTTCCGTCTGAACCGGGTTCGAGCGCCTTCGACCCGCTTCGGTTTCCTGGAAACGAACAATGAAGGTCGCGTGTGGGTCTGGAGCAGTTCCCTGGAGAGCTGGCAGACAAACGGCCCTCTGGAAAGAAAGGCAAAGGGAGCCTATCGGCATAACGGATCCATGGCGATGAACGTTGCTTTTATGGACGGTCATGTCGAATGCCGAAATTATACAAGAGTCGCAGGGACCTACAGTACGAATCATCCGAACTATTATCCATGGAGACCGTACCGGTAAACAGAAAATCCGTCTGAAGAGCAAACCGTGGAACAGCTGCATGTTCCACGGAACAGAAAGCCGTCCGCTTTCCCTTCCCCCTGGAAAATATGCGGATTATCGGAATAAGCCTTTGAAAAACAGCTGGATTTTATTACATTTATGAATGAGATACAAAGAAAGGAAAAATGATGAACCGCAATCTGAAATGGCTTTGTGCACTTCTTCCCCTCTGTCTGACGGCGGCGGAACCGGTATTCCATGTTCCGCTGGATGGTTCAGCGAACGTTCTGGGAGGAAAAGGAGAAACAGTTGCCTCGGGAACCATAACGGGATCTGGAACTTATCGGGACGGAGCTGTCGGGAAAGCTCTGGACGTCAACTGGAAAGGTCCGGATCAGATGACAATAGCCGAATTCCGGAAACTTCCCGCCATGAACTGCAAAGCCGGAACAGTCGCATTCTGGTTCAAGCCGGAATGGAGAGAGGGACAGGCAAACTGGATCATCTCTTCCCGCGATGAGGCATGGAAAGAATTCCGCTTCTATCTGCTTCGAAACGAAAAAGGCGATCTTGATTTGAGCGTATGTATTCCGAAACAGGTTCAAGTCTATCGGAAAAGCCCTCTCAAGGCGGGCGAATGGGCTCATATCGCATTTGTCTGGAACGCAAAATCAAGCGAAGTTCATTTCTACATCAACGGAAAGGAAATCGGCTCGCGAACAGTCCCCGGAGCTCACACAGAACCGGAAAATCCGATCAAAATTCTCCTGTTCCTCGGCACAGAAGGAAAACAGGCTCAGACAAAAACCGGATGCGGACTGTATGACGACATCAAGATTTTTGATCAGGCACTCTCTCCCGGAGAAATCGCCGGACTCGCCGTCCGCAACTCGAAATAATTTCTAAAAAGGATGGTTCTATGAAAGAAACTCTTCACGTTCTCACTTTTCTGCTCCCGCTTTCCCTGATGGCGGCGGATCCCGTGTTCTATATGCCGATGGACGGATCCGCTGACGTGGTCGGAACGAAAGGAAGCAAAATTGCATCCGGAATCGTCCACGGCCGGGCAGGATACCAGCCGGGAGTCATCGGGCGCGCACTCGATGTGAAACGTCATGCATACGATCAGGTGACCGCGGTCACATTCACAAATATGCCGGTCATGGACTGCAACAACGGAACCGTCTCCTTCTGGTTCAAACCGCACTGGAAGGAGACCGATCCGGAGGGACACTGGATCTTTTCCGGACGGGATGCGCAGTGGAAAGGATTCCGTTTTTATTTTATCAAAGCGAAAAGCGGCAATATTGAGCTGAGCGTCTGCTCGCCCGGTCAGGTGCAGATCCTCAAAAAAGATCTGTTCAAGCCGGAAGTGTGGACACATGTCGCCTTTACCTGGGAACAGGCAAAAGGTGAGGTCCGGCTTTACATCAACGGACGGGAAGTCGGGAAACGGATCGTGCCGAATGCGTTCAAACCGATCAAAGAGCCGACAAAACTGAATCTCTATTTCGGACAGGAGAGCACGGATCGCTTCAAGGCAAATGTCGGCGATGGCGCTTATGACGAAATCAAACTGTTCAATAAAGCATTGAATCCGTCGGAAATTTTCATGCTGGCTTCCGGCGGCGCCGGTGAAAAGACTGCCTCTCTTTCCCTTGCGCCGGCTCTTCGCAGCGGAAACAGCATCTCTTTTGCCTTTCGCGGGAAAGAGGCGCGCTATCCCGGCCCCCGGAAACTGCTGGTACTGAAGGGAAGCGATCCGAAAAAAACGATCACATTCACCGCAATGGGCGCTTCCGGAAAACTTTCCATGATCGTCGAAGCCGATGGGAAAACCCAAACCGTCGAAAGCTCCTATACCCTGCAACTCGACGAGCCGCATAAGATCGCCCTGAACCAGAACGGATCCGTTCTGACCTTTCTGCTGGACGACGCCGTTCAGGGAACGGCAACGCTGAAATCCCCCTTCGGGAAAATCTCCGGTGCGGAAGGAATCGAGGGAATTGCTCTGACCTCCCCCACGGCAGTGCCCTCGAAGGAACAGACGGCACGACTCGCAGAAACCTCGATCCGTCCGGTCGAAAAGCCGCTCTGGGATCTCTCCGACACGCAGCGCGTGAAGAATGGAGTCCGCAGCGGAGTCTGTCTGAACGGCTACTGGCGCGTGATTCCGGTCAACGACTTCTCCTACGCTCCGCCCGCAGGCGAGTGGGGATATATGCGTGTGCCGGGAAGTTTCCGTTCGCCGCTCTATCAGATCTACCGGGACAGGAACGGAAAACTGGTCTCCGCCAACTGGCAGTGGAACAAGGAACAACTCATCAAATACCGTGCGGGATGGTACCAGAGGGTCTTTGAAGTTCCCGCCGATCTGCGGAAGAACGGAAAAGTCTATCTGAACTTCACAAATCTCAACGGCGATGCGGGAAGAGTCTATCTGAACGGAAAGCTCATCGACGAGTTCCGGCAGGATTTTAAAACCTTCACCATCGTCCCGAACGCGCGAAGAGTGGATGTGACGGATCTGCTGGCGAAAAACGGAGGAAAGAATGTACTGACTCTCTTCATCGACCGCCACTATGTCGGACTGTGGCAGGGGGTTCCGAGCATCGGGGATCACGGAGAGATTGCGCTGGACGATGTCTGGCTGGAGAATGCTCCGTCGAGCATCGCGCTGAAAGCCGCAGTTGCGCTGCCGTCGTTCCGGAAAAAGGAACTGACCATGCGCGCACGCATTCAGAATCCCGCAGGAATCAGAGGAAACGCGGCGGTCCGGTTCGATTTCCGCCGGAACGGAAAAACAGAGAAGTCTTTCGAGAAGAAAGTTGTACTTGACGGCTCTCCGGAAGAGTCCGTGGTTTTCAAAGGCTCCTGGAAGAATCCGGTTCTGTGGGATGTCGAATCGCCGAACCTCTATTCCATGAGCGTCACACTCGTCCACAACGGAAAGGATGCGGATACATTCCCCGTGAAGGATTTCGGATTCCGCGAAGCATGGGTGGAGAATGGAGAATTCCGGATGAACGGAAGAAAGATGCGGATGCGCATGTGGTCCAGTCCGGGATTGAGCCGTCTGCGTTACTACTTCGGAAATCCGAAGGCCGTCGGACAATATGTGGCACATATCAAAGAGATGAATTATGACACCGTGCGGTTCGATCCGTTCGGAAAAGGTTCTCAAGTCGCCTGGAAAGAGTATCTGGGGGAATCGGACCGGCAGGGGCTGTACAATCTCTTCCAGATGATTCCCTATGAGGACGAAGAACTCAACGGTTATACAAGGGAAGTGGTCCGATTCCTGGAACATTACGGAAATCATCCGTCGATCCTGATGTGGTACACCGATTTCAACACCTGCGGTTATCCCTGGGATCAGGATCCGGCAAAACTGAATGATACGGACTATGTTCCGGTCTCGAAGATCCATGCGCGCAAACGGGCGCAGACCGCGGAAAAAGTGATGCGGTCGCTGGATCCGAGCCGCGAACTCTTCCAGCATGCAGGAGGGAATTCCGGAAAAATTTTCACATCCATGAACTACCAGTCGTTCGGCACCCCGCTTCAGGAGCAGGAAGACTGGCCGAAGCAGTGGTCGGAAAAGCACACACAGCCGCTGATGGTGGTGGAATCGGCGTTTCCGTATCCGGCTCAGTTCTGGCACTTTGAAACGGGGAATCTCAGCAAAACCGGATTTGAACTTGCCGCGGAACATGCGGCCCGCTATTTCGGCGACGCCGTGTTTGCCAGAGAGGATCGTCCGGTTCCGCACTCCAGCATGTGGCTGAGTTCGCCGTACGCAAACTGGAACCGCAATATGCTTGACCTGGGAGCGATGCTGTACCGGAATGTGGTCAAGGCGTGGCGCGCATACGACATGTCTGCGCTCGGAGACTTCCCCGGAGAACGGGATATGATCCGTACCGCCCGCACCTACAACGATCACAATGTCGTTTACGAACTGGACAACAACGTGAAATCTGCCGGACTCAAGCCGGATGTCAGGATCGGCTGGAGCGAAACGCAGAAACATCTCCTCACCGACTATTCCCAGCCGGAAGGCCTGTATCATGTGATCCGCGCTTCGTTTGAGCCTCTGCTGATCTTCCTCGGCGGAATGCCGGAGGATTTCACAAACAAGGATCATGCGTTTTTTGCCGGCGAGAAATTCCGCAAGAGCGTGGTCGTCGTGAACGATCGCACCACGGATCAGACCGTGACATACCGCTGGGAACTGGTGATGGGCGGACAAGCTGTCCAGCACGGTGAAATCACAGCAACCGCCGCACCCGGCGCGATTCTGAAACTCCCGATCGAACTCACCGCTCCGAAGGTCTACAAGCGGACCGATGCGGAACTGCGGCTTATGGCGCTGAAAAACGATGCCCTGATCAAAGAGGATACATTTGCACTTCAGTTCTTCCCGAAACGCATTCAGCCGGATTTCCGCGACGTCTCCGCGGGGCTCTACGATCCCGAAGGCGCAACGGAAACACTTCTGAAACAGGCCGGCTTCCCGTTCCGCAAGGTCAAAACACTCGACGACGTGAAACAGTGCCGTCTGCTGATTATCGGCAAAAACGCTCTGAAAAATGCCAATCCCGAACTCCTGAAACGAGTGGAGGAAGCGGGACTGATCGAAAGCGGATTGAAAGTCCTGATTTTCGAACAGAAGGCGTGCAATCTGGCGAATCTGGTATTTGAGTCGCCGAGTTACCGCAACGCGTTCCTGCGTCTGCCGGATAGTCCGTATGTTGCCGGACTGAAGGAGGAGGATTTCAGCAACTGGCGCGGCGCGGCGGATTCGGTTCCGGAGTTTGTGCTCTCAGCTGAGAACAGTCCGCACTATCCGCGTTCCAAATGGAAATGCGGAAACGGCGGAATCGTCTCCGGCAATGTGATCCGCAAGCCGAGCTAC
>CALXMJ010000435.1 GCA_944389445.1 uncultured Victivallales bacterium
GCCGGTTCCGATCGTTTTTCTGGCGGGACTCGCATATCAACGCTATCAAGAAAACAGGGAGTTTTGAATGGAATTTTTCGACGGGATCAAGACATTTATTTTTCTGGTATCCGGTATTCTGCTTTACCCGGTGCTGATTCTTCTTGCGCTTTCGACGGTGTATCTGATCTGGGAAGCGGGCCGTTTTCTCGGGGAGTGGATGGAACGGGCGCGGTGCGCCGGATTCGTTCCGCAGAAGGATTCCGTGGAGACCTTCCGTTTTCCCGCGCCGGTGCGCCGGTATCGCGAGGAGCTGCGGAAAATGGACCGGACCGATGAAGCGGCTGTTGCGTATTTGATGCGTCAGGCGGTGGAACAACGGCAGAAGAGTCTGGACCGGTACCGTCTGATGATCCGTCTGGACCCCGCGCTGGGGTTGCTCGGGACGCTGATCCCGATGGGCAGCGCACTTGCCGGAGTCAGCGGCGGAGAGCTGACGGTGGTCAGTTCCGAACTGGTGGTGGCGTTCACGACAACCGTGGTCGGACTGGCAGTCGGCAGTGCGGCGTTTCTGATGCATTCGGTCAAGCGGCGCTGGGTCGCTTCCGACATCCGCCAGATCGAATACATTACCGAGGTGATGAGCCGATGAGATTCATGCGCCGCGGAGAAAAAGATGAGGATTCGTTCGATGATGATCCGATGTCGGCGGTCGGCAATCTGTTCGATGTCGCTCTGGTGTTTATTGTCGCCCTCCTGTTCGCGCTGATGGCGATGTTCGGGAAAGAGCTGTTCGACGCCCACTCCCGGGTCCGGGTCGATTCCGGCGGACGGATCGAGATCCTGACGAAAAAAGGCCGGAAAATCGAATCCCTGAAGCAGTCGAATGAAACCGCCGAAGGCAAAGGGGTCCGCCTCGGAACCGCCTATCGGCTTGAGGACGGCACCACCGTCTACGTTCCGGAGGAGTGATGCGTTTTCTCTTTTTCCTTCTTCTGTTCCCTGCACTTCTCCTTTCCGGAGGCGAAAAATTGGTGCTCTTCCTGAGCGGTGAATCCAATGCAGGAATCGCGAAACGCGCCTTCCGGAAACTGGAACTGCCGAAGCAAATCCGGTTCCGTCTGATTCCCGATGCCTCGGATCCGGCGCTTCTCCGGGAGGAGATCCGGAAGGCCGATCTCATCATCGCCAACGGACTGATCCCGGAGTTCCGGAACGCCCTGGCGGATTCCGCACGCCTCGGAAAAACTCCGATTTATCTGCTCGGTTCCGCACACTTGGCAAACCGCATTCCTTCCGCTCTGCGGGGAAAGGTGCATTTCCCGATGGAAAAACTTGTCGAACAGTACCGAAGCAGTCATTCCGCGGAAAATTACCGGAATCTTGTGCTGTATCTTGTTCATAAGGAACTGGATCCGGCGGTCGGATACGCTCCGCCGCGAATCCTCTCGCCGATCGGCCTTGCGGACCCTGCAACCGGACGGAAGTTCTCCAGCTATGAGACTTACCGGGCATTCCGGGGAGAGCGCCCTGCCGCGGGCCGTGTCGTCATCACGATCTATGCCGCGAACAGTTCGCCGGAGGAGATTGCGGTTTTGCGACCGCTGGCCGATGCACTCGAACGGCGCGGACTGGAAACGACGGTCGCGTTCGGCGACGAAGGAAAACTGATCCGGGAGTTCCTTCTCGACCGGAACGGGAAATCGCGATTCGATTTCGTAATCGCCTTTACATTCAAGTTCAAAGCCGGACTCGGCGAACGGCTCCGGAAGGCAATGGCAAAGCTGGATGTGCCGGTGGTCAACGCGCTGAAGCTCTATCGGCAACTTACGCCGGAATGGGAGAAATCGGTTCAGGGGATGAATTCGTTTTCCGTGGCGTTCGCCATGATCGCGCCTGAAGTTTCGGGACTGATTGAGCCGACTCTGCTTTATGGTCGCGAACAAAGAGAAGGACGCATTCAGGAGATTCCGATGCCGGGGAATATCGAACGTCTTGCGGACCGCGCGGCAAAATGGATCGCCCTGCGGAAAAAACGGAATGACGAAAAGCGGATCGTTCTTTTTTTCTATCACCCGGAAGGTGGAAAGCAGGCGATCGGAGCAAGTTATCTGAATGTGCCGCGTTCGATTGTCCGGATTCTCAAAACCCTGCATGAGAACGGTTACAATTCCGGAGGTCTGGAAAAACTGACCGAAAAAACACTCACGGAAACGCTGATTTCCGGTGTCCGGAACGTCGGGAGCTGGGCGCCGGGGGAACTGGCAGCTCTGCTTCGGGCCGGGGAGTATGCGGCCGTTCCGTTTGAACAGTACAAACAGTGGTTCGCGGAATTGCCGGAAGCGTTCCGCGAATCGGTGATCCGGGAGTGGGGGCCGGTGGAACAGTCGAAGATCATGGCAAAGGACGGAAACCTCATCATTCCGATCCTGAAACGCGGGAATCTTGCGATTCTGCCGGAGCCGATGCGCGGTTATGCGGGCGATGTTCAGAGAATTCTTCATTCCGGAACGCTGCCGCCTCCGCATCAGTATGTGGCGGTCTATCTTTATCTGCGGCACGAATTCAAGGCGGATGCCGTGATTCATCTTGGCAGACACGGTTCCCGGGAGTGGCTGCCGGGCAAACAGCTCGGACTTTCCGATTCCTGTGCGCCGGCGGTTCTAGGCGGCGATATCCCGTGCCTGTATCCCTATATTTCCGACGGCATCGGGGAAGGCATTCTGGCAAAACGGCGCGGCGGAGCAGTGATTCTTTCCCATCTGCCGCCTCTGCTCGGCGCGGCAGGGGAAGATGCAAAGGTCCGGAAGCTCCGTTCCCTGATCGGAGAGTGGCAGAGCGCCGATCCCAGCCGGAAAGCCGATCTCTGGAAAGAGCTGAAACGCGAAGCCGGAAAAACTTCTCTTCTATCCTCCGCCGGAATTCCGAATCTGACTGAAGAGTCGTTGGATTCGTTCCAGCATTTTCTGGAGGATCTGGCTCAATCCGTCCTGCCGTTTGGACTCCACAGCTTCGGGATTTCGCCGGAGAGAAAGGAGATCGCCGGAATGGTGGAACTGGCGGCACGAAACGGAGGAGCTTCCTTTGACCGGTCGAATTTCAAGCGCCTTCTGGAGAGTGCCGGGCGCGCGGAACTGGATGCGCTGCTGGCGGGACTCGATGGCCGATTCGTTGCGCCGGGCCCATCGGGAGATCCGGTGCGCTCACCCGATAGCCTGCCGACTGGACGCAATTTCTACGGATTCGATCCCGACAAGTTCCCGACTCGTTCCGCATTTGAAAACGGACGCCTCGCCGCCGAAAAAATCATAGCGGATCATCAGGCAAAGCACAACGGGGAATATCCGCAACAGACCGCGATTGTGCTCTGGGCAGGAGAAAGCATCCGGACCGGCGGACTCAATGAAAGCATTTTTCTGCATCTGATCGGCATGGAAGTGGAATGGGATGCCAATGGACGGGTGCGGCGTTTCAAGCCGATTCCGGCGGCGCGGCTCGGAAGACCGCGTCTGGATGTCATGGCGACGGCGTCGGGGGCCTATCGCGACCAGTTCGCCGGACTGATGGAAAAACTCGACCGGGCTCAAAGAGAAGCGGCGCGGCTGACCGATACGGAAAACTTTATCGCCCGGCACAATCGCTCGGTCATGAAACGCCTCGCGGAGCAGGGGATCCCGGAATCGCAGCGGGCGCGCCTTGCCGAACGGAGAGTATATGCGCCGGCTCCCGGAACCTACGGAACCGGAGTGAACCGGCTGACAGGCTCCTCCGGAGCATGGGAGAAAAACAGCGGGATTGCCCAGCTCTACCGCGAACGGATGAGTTACGGGATGGATCCGGATGGATCGTTTGCGAAGTCTGCGGAAGGGTTCCGTCTGCATCTGGCGAATACGTCGGTGGTGCTGCATTCCCGGAGTTCCACGCTCTACGGCGTGACGGATATCGACGACATGTATCAGTATCTCGGCGGACTCTCGCTCGCGGTCAAAGAGGCGGACGGACAAGCTCCGCGGGAGTTTATTGTCGACAACCGGAACGCGGGCAGGATTCGTGTAAGCCCGCTGAAACAGTTTCTCGCCGCCGAGCTCTCTTCCCGCGCCCTGCATCGCGACTGGATCGCCGCTCAGCAGAAGGAGAATTACGCCGGAGCAAGAATGATCGCCCGGACGGTGGACAATCTCTGGGGGTGGCAAGCCGTTACGCCGGAAAACGTCACGGGAGGTCAATGGAACGAACTTTACGAGGTCTATTTCAAGGATCGGCACCAGCTCGGACTTTCCCGTTTTTTCCGTCGGGAAAACGCATGGGCGGAGCAGTCGATTGCGGCACGAATGCTGGAAGCGGTCCGCAAAAACTTCTGGAACGCTCCGGAATACATCAGAACCGATCTTGCCAGAAGCTATGCGCAGAGCGTAATCGACAATGGAGTCGCCTGCTGCGATCACACCTGCAACAATCCGCTTCTGCATCAGATGGTCGTGAATCTGATCTCGGTTCCGGGGGCGATGTCTCCGGAAAAGGTTGCGGCGTTTCAGCTTGCGGTCGAACGTGCCGCCGGAGAGACGCTTGCCGATCAGATCCGTGAAAGAAGCATCCGTCACGCCGGACTCGAGTCCCTTCCCCCGGAACGCGAGTCCGCAACACGGAAAGCTCCCGAACTGCAAGTCGTCAAAGGGTATAAAATGGAACGGAAAACGGATGAAAAAAGTCGGATGAGCTCTTCCGGGATCCGCTGGCTCTCGCTGTTCTTCCTGCTGCTTCTGATCGGTCTTTTTCTCGCCGGAACCCGGCAGAGTGACGATTGATCTTCTCCCCCGCGTACTTGTTTTTCCGGAAATTCCATCTATTTTATTTGAAAAACGAAAGGAATATCCCGTGAACAAAGTAAAAATCACCGTTCTGAAAACAACATTCGATGCGGAACTTGCAGAAGAATATGGAGCCAAAGGACTCGGACCCTGCCCGATGCTGAAAGCCGGTCAGATCTTTTATGCCGATTACGCCAAACCGCAGGGATTCTGCGATGAAGCATGGAAGGCAATCTATCAGTATGTTTTCGCTCTGGCACACGGAAAAGGTGACGAACTATTCTATTACGGGGACTGGATCCGAGTGCCGGGAGTCGCGATCTGCAGCTGCAACGACGGACTCCGTCCCGTAATCTTCAGGCTGGAGGCAACCGAGATCCCATCCACTCTCAATTATACACCCGTCCGCTAATTCAGCCCAGAGTGTTCTTGACCCCTTCCAGAATCATTTTCGCGGCGATGGCGGAAAGGAAAAGTCCGGTCAGCTTTGTAATGATTGCAATGCCGTCTTTTTTGAAAACGCGCTCCGCATGAACGCCGGCGGCAAGAAGCGCCGTCAGAGCCGCTACGGCAATCAGAAGGGCGGATAAATTTGAAACCGTCGACCAGAGTCCTCCGCGTTCCAGACCGATAATGATGAGTCCGGCCGTAGTTCCCGGCCCGACCGCCATCGGAATCGCAATCGGAACCACGGCAATTCCGCTCCCTCCTGTATGTCCCTCCCGTTTCGATCTCGTGCGCGCATCTCCCCAGACCAGCGAAATGGCACAGATCATCAGAATCGTTCCTCCGCCGACTTTGAACAGATCTATATTGATGTCCAGAAGGGAAAATATGATGTTTCCGCTGAAAAACAGAACGATTCCTGCGACCAGTACCGCTACTCCGCTCTTCATGCCGACTTCCATGCGCTGGCGCGGCGTGCAATCCGATGTCAGCGATAAAAAGGTCGATAATACAGCGAACGGATTCAGAAGAATCAGAATTTTCAGGGATGTTACAAAAAATGTCTCCATCGTCAGCCTCCTCCCGGTCTTTTTTCCGTTTTTTTTGAAAATAAAGTTTGATATCATGAACAATGTTTATTATATTACTCCATAAAAAAGAAAAGTCAAACGGCTTTTTAAATATATTTTACAAAAGGTTATTATAATGAACAAAAAAGAGGCTATTCCGGACGTTCCTGCGATCGGAGCGAATCTGCACAAGGAACGGAGACGCCGACAGTTGTCGCTTGCGGAACTGGCGGCATCCAGCGGAATTTCAAAGGCAATGCTCTCTCAGATTGAAAGCGACAAAGTCAATCCGACAATCGCCACCATGTGGAAAATCGCACACGCTCTGAATATCGAACTGGAGACTCTGATTTCCGGAGAAGCCGTCCGAAAACGGAAATTCGAAGTCGTAAGAAAAGCGGATATTGTTTCCCTTTCCACGGATCGCTCGGGAGCTGTCTTCCATGTGCTCTCGCCGAGTTCCATGGCGGAGGATCTGGAGCTCTACCGACTCGAAATGGAACCGGGATGCATTCACCGTTCCCAGGCTCATGCCAAGGGAACCGAGGAATTTTTGAATCTGCTGGAAGGACGGGTGAAAATCTCTGCCGGAGAGGATTCCGCGATTCTGGAGAAAGGGGACTTCATCATGTTCCAGAGTGATGTCAATCATACCATCGAAAATCTTTCCGAGACGAAAGTCGATTTGTTCATGGTCGTCCGGTTTGCCCGGAATGAACAGCGGTAAGAAAATATCTGTTTCATTTACGGAAAAATGCGAGAGCATTTTTCTCGGGTCAAGGACGGTGTCCTTGTCGCGGTCCAGCGGCGAGACGCTGGCCGTGCGGAGCACGGAATCTTCTATTAAAAAGAAAAAATGCGAGAGGAGCAAACCGCTTTGAAAAGCGGTTCTTCTCCTCTCGCGCTCTCCACTTTCCCTAAACTTCTCAGCCGCCTTTGCAAGAAACGCAAAGGCTCAAAAAATAGAAATAAAAAGCCTCTGATTCCATAAACAAGAATCAGAGGCCAAGTTTTTATACCATGTATTTTACAAGGCAAAATAACGAACGGTAATGTACAGGGAGGAGAGCAGCAGAGCGTAGACCGTGACGGGAACTCCATACATGGCGAAACGTTTGAAGGAGATCTGCTCGCCTGCCTGCTGAGCAAGTCCGACCACCACCAGGTTCGCCGCCGCGCCAAACAGCGTGAAGTTGCCGCCGAGGCACAGCGCCAGAGCAACGCCCCACCACATGAGATGCTGGAGCGGGACATTGCCCTGGAATACGGGAACCGTCTTCATGAACGCCATGATGATCGTAACGGCAACCGCGGTAAATGAAACATTGTTGATGATGGCGACAGCCAGTCCGCAGATCCACATCATGGTCAGAATAATCAGCAGCGGATGCCAGGATGCTGTGAAGTGGAGATAGCTTCCCAGTTTTTCCATGACGCCCGCATAGTCGGCGCCTTCCACGATGACGAAGAGTCCCATGAAGAAGAAAAGGGTTCCCCATTCGATCTTTTCGAGCATCTGGTCGACATTCACCTTGCAGATTGTCAGGCAGAAGGCCGCGCCGGTCATGGCAACGACGCTGGGCTGAATGCCGAATACGCCGTGAACCAGGAAGCCGAGAATGGTCAGCAGCATGACAATACCCGCTTTTTTCAGTGTGACCGGATCGGTGATGGAGGTTTTTTCATCCATTTCCATGATTTTGGCTCTCTGTTCCACCGTGACCGTCATGTGCTTGCTGTAATGGAGGTAGAGATATGCGCAGTATCCGAGCAGGAGCAGGACAATGAACGGCGCCAGATTGATCAGGAACGCCATGAAGTTGAGTCCGACCATGGAACCGATAAGCAGGTTCGGCGGGTCTCCGATCAGGGTTGCCGTACCGCCGATGTTGGATGCCATGGTTTCCGCCAGAATGAACGGCACCGGCGAAACTTTCATCTGCGTCGACACCACAAATGTGACAGGCACCACCAGCAGGACCGTTGTCACGTTGTCGAGGAATGCCGAGAGGAACGCTGTCGCCAGCACCAGCAGGATCATGGTGCGTGCCGGCTGCCCTTTCGCAAATTTGACCGACTTGATCGCGATGTACTGGAAAAGTCCGGTTTTGCTGAGGATGTTGACCATCACCATCATTCCGGCGAGAGTGAAGATCACGTCGAAATTCACATATTTGGAATAACTGTCGAGCGACTCGTATTTTTCCACGGTTTCGAGTTCTGCGCTCTTGACCGCAGTGCTGATCTCCTTTGGCGTTTCCGGAAGCGTGACCGTCGTTTTCTTTTGTGTCGCTGGCGGATCAACCTTTTGTGTGATGGAGGCGGCGGTTTTGCCTTTCAGCTGATCCAGCGTTTCCGGAGCGGATCCCTCATGGTGTCCGACCGGGAGCACGAAAAGCAGCATCAGGGCGGAACCGACAAGCACAGCCGCCGTTTTGTGGATTTTTTCCGTGGCAATCAGAACGAATGTCGCGACAAAAATAATCGCTGCCGCCCAGAAGCGGAAGGCGGAGTCGGCTCCGTCCGCCGATGCAAGCAGAGGGGAGAGTGTTTCAAACAGATTTTGTTGCATGAAAAATGATGTAAGGCAGGACATAATTGCTTAACCTCGAAGTACATTGGTTACCAGTTCGATGTAAGTGATGATGCCGCATAGCTTCTGCTGCTTGTCGACCACCATCAGGGAGGGGAGGGAATTCTTGACAATATTGACCGTGAGCTGGAAGAGCGGGACATCCGTGGCAACCGTGTGTTTCGGTTCGCTCATGACATCTTTCACGAGCAGTTTCCGCTCTTCTTTCAGGAGATTTTCGAACGGTTCAAACTGGTTCAGGAAGCTGAGGTTCTCCAGCATCATGATGTATTCGGGAATTGCCCGGCGGATGATGTCTCCGCAGGAGATGACGCCTTTGAGGACCCCGTTTTCATCCAGGACCGGGATCTCCATGCGTTTTTCCTCGGAAAGCACGTCCAGCGCGGAGCTCAGGGTGTCTTCCAGCCGGACAAAACGTGGATTTTTCAGCATGACATCTTCAGCGGTCAGCGTATGTTTGACTTCCACCTTGTCCCGGGTCAGAATGTCCAGAAAGTCCTTCGGGGTGCCGGAAGCGGTCAGCTTGTCCAGAGCTCCGGGATTCGAAAGAAAATATTTGGAGAATGCCGCAAGGGATTTCAGGTAAATGACGGAGGTCGTTTCGGAAATCATGCAGCAGACGATCAGCTTTGTCGGGGTCTTGTCGTCCGGTTTCAGCTTGACAGGATTCTTCAGGATGCCGATTCCAATGTCGAGATCCTGCAGATCGGGATGGCGCATGTGCGGAAACGCAAAGCCGCTGTCGTAGATGATTCCGTAGGCATCTTCGCGTTCCATCATTTCCTTTGCCGCCGCGGCGGGGGAAAGCGGCAGTTTGACCATCTTCGACATTTTCGTCAGAAGATTCGTGTAGAGTTCGGAGCGATCCGCTCCCTCGAGATTGAAAAAGATCAGGCTCTGGTTCAAAAGCGATGACAGTTTCATTTCTATCTCCCGGGTTAAAGGTTACTCAATATAAATTGAGGTGTCGGTACGGTTGAGTCCGCACCGGCTCCTGTACTGTAAGAGAAGAGCAGTCTTATGCCAGACCGACCCGTTCCCGTACTGTTTTCATTGTTTTGACTGCTTCCGCGCGGGCCTTTTCCGCACCGGCTTTCAGGACACTGTGCACATAGCCGGGATCGGCAAGCAGTTCTTCTCTCCGTTTGCGCATGGGAGCAAAAAATTCCATATACGCTTCGAAAAGAGCCTGCTTGGCATGTCCGTACCCGTAGTTTCCCGCCAGGTAGCGGGCGCGCATCTCCTCGACCTGTTCAGGCGAAGCAAACAGTTTGTAAAGCTGGAAGACGCTGCAGGTATCGGGGTCCTTGGGCTCCTCCATGCCTTTCGAATCGGTCTTGATCGACATGAATTTCTTCCGTGCCGCCTTTTCCGTATCGAAGAAAATTTCAATGGTGTTGTTGTAGCTCTTGGACATTTTCTGTCCATCGAGCCCCGGAATGACCGCGACGCTTTCGGAGATCTTCTCCTCCGGAATGACAAATGTGTCGCCATAGGTCTGATTGAACTTGATCGCGATGTCGCGCGTCATCTCCAGATGCTGTTTCTGATCCTTTCCGACCGGAACCAGATTCGACTTGTAGATCAGAATATCCGACGCCATCAGCACCGGATATGAAAAAAGGCCGTTGTTCGGCGTAAATCCTTTTGCGATCTTGTCCTTGTAGCTGTGCGCTCGTTCCAGGAAGCCGAGTCCGACAATGTTGTTCAGAATCCAGGTGAGTTCACAGACTTCCGGCACATCCGACTGGCGGAAGAACACCGTTTTCTCCGGATCAATTCCGCAGGCGAGAAAATCGACCGCAAGACGCATGATCCGGGAACGGAGATCCTCCGGATTCGGATTCGTGGTCAGAGAGTGGTAATCCGCAATGAACAGATAATCCTCGCCCTCGTTCTGAAGGTCGATGCACTGCTTCATCGCTCCGAAATAATTTCCGATGTGCGGAATGCCCGAAGGCTGGATTCCGGAAAGAATTCTTTTCATTTTAGAACCTTCATTCTGTTGAATGAGGGACGGGAAAACGACTTCCCGTCCGCCGTTATTTTTTCAAGGCAATCCGGCAGGAATGCCCGTTCAGGTCGCAGTCCGAGGCAAGCAGGGAATCCGCGGCTTCTCCTTTTTCAATTGTTTCCGCCAGCGTTTCCGTGCAGATGTAGGAACGGAAGGCGTTCAGAGCCTCTTCCACTGCCGCATCGGAAACATAGTGAAGCGTGATCCGGTCGGAGACTTCCAGATTCGCCTCTTTGCGCATGTTCTGCACTTTGCTGACAAATTCACGGGCAATGCCTTCCTGAATCAGTTCCGGAGTCAGAGCCGTATCAAGAGCAAGCGTGATGCCGTGTTCCGTGGCAACGGTCACGCCCTCTTTCTCGGCGCGGTTGACGCAGAGATCCTGCACGGTCAGCGCGATTTTCCCGTCCGGCAGTTCCAGATCGACCGTTCCGCCCTGTTCCATCGTCCGGATTTCCGCCGGAGAAAGGCGGGCGATCAGCGCCGCGGCCTGTTTCATCCGCGCTCCGAGCTTCGACCCGAGCACTTTGAAGTTGGCTTTCGCGGAAAGTTCCACGAGCCCGTCGTCGGAATCCTGAACGACGATCTGTTTGACATTCAGCTCCTCGGAGATGATGTCGGAGGTTTCCGAGAGCATCTTCCGCACTTCCGGATCGGCGGCGACCAGAATCGCTTTTGAAAGCGGCTGGCGGATCTTCAGATTTTTCTGCGTCCGCAGGAAACGGCCGAGCGAGACCGCGTTCATGGTGCTCTCCATCTGCTTGTCGAGATAGGGATCGCGCCGGTGAGTATCGGATTCGGGATAGTCGCAGAGATGAACCGATTCCGGCATATCCTCCGTCCGCAGTCCCCGGTAGATCACTTCGGTGATGTACGGGATGAACGGCGCCGCGCATTTTGTGAAGGTAATCAGCACATAATAAAGCGTGGAATAGGCGTCCAGCTTGTCGGTATCGTTCTGGCTCTTCCAGAAACGGCGGCGGCTCCGCCGGATGTACCAGTTGGTCAGGTCTTCGACAAACTTTTCAAAACGGTTCGCCGCCTTCTGGAGGTGATAGGTGTCCATTGCCTCGCGGATCTCCGTGACCATGTCCGCCAGCGAGGAGAGAATCCAGCGGTCCAGCGGATTCGCCGGGTGTTCCGGTGCCTTGAGTCCGCCTTTCGGGGGCTCCCAGTTGTCCACGTTCGCGTAGGTGGTGAAGAAGCTGTAGGAGTTCCAGATCGGCAGCATCACACCGCGCAGCACCTCTTTGATTCCCTCTTCCGAGAAACGCAGATCCTCGGCGCGGACCACAGGAGACCCGAGCAGGAACAGGCGCAGCGCGTCGGCACCGTAGGTATCGACCACATACATCGGGTCCGGATAGTTCTTTTTGCGCTTGGACATCTTCTGTCCGTCTTCGGCAAGGATCATGCCGTTGACGACAACATGTTTCGCGGGCGGCTGTCCGAAAAGGGCGGAAGAAAGAACCGTCAGGGTATAGAACCATCCGCGGGTCTGATCCTGGCCTTCCGCGATGAAGTCGGCGGGGAAGTTCGCCTCGAATCGCTCCTTGTTCGCAAACGGATAGTGTTTCTGCGCATACGGCATGGACCCGCTTTCGAACCAGCAGTCGAGCACTTCCGGCACGCGTTTCAGAATGGTGCCGTTTGCGGTTTTGATCTCCACATTGTCGACGTAATGCTTGTGAATATCCTCGAATTTCCGTCCGGTGAGCTGTTCGAGTTCGGCGACGGAGCCGACGCAGACCGCTTCGCCGGTCTCCTTGTTGCGCCAGATCGGCAGCGGACAGCCCCAGTAACGGTTGCGGCTGATCGCCCAGTCGCGCGCATTCTCCAGCCATTTGCCGAAGCGCCCTTCCTTGATGTGTTCGGGCACCCAGGACATCTGCGCGTTGGAGTTCAGCATCCGCTCCTTGATCCGGTCGATCCGGACGAACCAGGTGGAGACCGCCTTGTAGATCAGCGGCGAATCGTCGCGCCAGCAGTGCGGATAGTTGTGCTTGATCGTGCCGCGGTGAATGAGTTTGCCCTCTTCTTTCAGACGGCGGATGATCTCCTTGTCGGCATCCTTGACATAGATTCCCGCGTAATCGGAGATCTCCTTTGTGAATTTGCACTCGTCGTCGATCGGGCAGACATCCGGGATGTTGTTGGCTTTTCCGGCGATGGCGTCGTCTTCGCCGAATCCCGGGGCGATATGGACGATGCCCGTACCGTCTTCGGTGCTGACATAGTCGGCCGTGATGACGCGGAAGGCCCCCTGCGCCTTTTTCTCCGCGAAATAATCGAAAAGCGGTTCATAGGTCATGCCCTTGAGATCGGAGCCTTTGCAGCGTTCGACGATTTCCGGAAGATTCTTCTTGTAGTACGCGGAAAGACGCGCTTCCGCCATGATGTAGAACTCGTCGCCGTCCTTGACCTTGACGTAGTCGATGTCGGGACCCGCGGCAAGCGCCATGTTGGAGGGCAGAGTCCAGGGGGTTGTGGTCCACGCGAGGAAATAGGTGTTCTCCAATCCGTCGGCTTTGAAGCGGATCGTGATGGCGGGATCATCGACTTCCATATACCCCTGATTCGCTTCGAAGTTGGAAAGCGGCGTGGAACAGCGGGGGCAGTAGGGGAGGATCTTATAGCCCTCGTAGATCAGTCCGGCATCCCAGAGCTGCTTGAAAACCCACCAGATGGACTCCATGTAATTGCGGTCCATGGTGCGGTAGCCATTACGGAAATCGACCCAGCGGCCCATCCGCTTGACGATGGTCTCCCATTCCGCCGTATAGCGGAGAACGATGCCGCGGCAGGCTTCGTTGAACTTGTCGATCCCGTAGTTTTCAATCTCCTTCTTGCCGGAGAGCTTGAGCTCCTTTTCCATTTCGTATTCGACAGGGAGTCCGTGACAGTCCCAGCCGAAGGTCCGGTCGCAGAACTTCCCGCGCATCGTCTGGTAGCGGGGGACAACGTCCTTGATGGTTCCGGCGAGAAGATGCCCGTAGTGGGGAAGTCCCGTGGCGAACGGAGGCCCGTCATAAAAAATAAATTCGGGCGCACCCCGACGGTTTTCCAGGGACTTTTCAAATGTGTGATTCTCTTCCCAAAACTTCAGCGTCTCTTCCTCCATCGCCGCGAAGTTTGCCTGTCCGGAAACTGGCTTGAACATAGTGTCCTCATTAATTCAAAGTGGTTTACGTTTTAGAATACCTTATTAATATACATCTTCCCAGTGTATTTTTACAGTCTGAAACGGATATTTTTGCATAAATAAGCGAAAAGCGCAGAGTTTCCGTGTCTGAAAGGAAAAGAGCATTCCGCCCGGAATGTCGTTTCCGATGCGTTTTGCGCTCATTCCGGAAACATCTGTCTGCAAAAAATTCTCAGAACGGTAAAAACCGGTATCAGCCAGGTATTTTTTCCCGGTGCTTCCGATCCAGCGCGGAGAGAAGGGTATAGCAGGTCCGCATCCGGGGAACGGACAAACCGTGACGTTCCGCAAGACGGCAGACATTGCCGAGAATCGCTTCGACTTCGATCTGCCGTCCGGATTCGAAATCAACCAGCATGCTGGTTTTGTATGGCGGGAAATTGCGTGTGTATTCAATGTTCTGATCCACCAGTTCGGGCGGAAGCTCCACTCCGCAGGCGGAGGCGACGAGACGGACCTCCTCCATCAGTTCCCGGCAGAGCGCCTCGACCGGTCCGCAGTCGGACATCTCCTTCGTATCGAGTCCGCCTCCGAGCACGGAGACCGGATTGTAGGGCAGATTCCAGAGCAGTTTCACCCAGCGGAAATATGCAATGTTTTCCACAAACGACGCCTTGACGCTGGTTCCCTGATACAGTTCCGCGAGCCGCTCTCCGGATGCGGAAGCCCCTCCGCCGAACCGCCCGAATTTCAGTTCGGACGATCCTTTCTGCCGGACCACTCCGGGAGCGGTCCTCGTGGCTCCGATGTAGGCAATCGTGCTGAGAATCTCATTTTCCGGAAAGGCCTCTGCGACAGCGTCCTCAATTCCGATCCCGTTCTGGATCAGGACAATGGTCGTATGCGGACTTTTCACCGCGCCGCGGATCAGTGCGGGTTCATCAATCTGCGGAAGCGCTTTCGATGTCAGGATAATGTAGTCCGGGATATCGGGATACTCTTCCGCGGAGCGGTAGACTCCGGCAGGAAGAAACTCAAAATCCCCGCATTCGCTTTGAATGTGAAACCCGTTTCGTCTGACGGCGTCGTAGTCCGAACGGACCACCACCGAAACCTCCGCTTTTCCCGCCTGTGCGAGCCGTCCTGTAAAATACGCGCCGACGGCTCCCGCGCCCACGGTCAATACCTTGACTTTCTCCATCATTTCCGAATCTCCTCTCTGTTAGTGCTGCCGATTCCGAAGAAACAGCAGACGAATTCCGCGGAACTCCCGGTCAGACGGACGGATTGTTCCGGATGATCTCCCGGTAAGTGAAAAAGGACTTCTTTGGAATGCGTTCCAGATTATCCGGAGAACAGCGGATGAGCCCCAGACGTTTTGTATATCCCTGAGCCCATTCGAAATTGTCCATCAGACTCCAGCAGAAGTAACCTCTTACGTCGACGCCGTCTTTCCGGATCGCATCAAGCATGGCCTCCGTATATCCTTTGAGGAAACGGCATCTCTGGTCGTCATCGAGAGCGCTTACGGCATCGGGTTCATAACAGGCGCAGCCGTTTTCGGTCACATAGATCGGATATCCGGGATACCGTTTTGCAATCCAGTTCAGCAGATTCCGGAAGCCCCAGGGAATGATGTTCCACTGCATATCGGTTCGTTCCCAGTTCGGATCGGCGCTGAGGAAAACGTCCTGATCGTCGCTCATTCCGCCGTTTCCGTTCGGTCCGATGCCGCCATCCACCTCCGGCTTTTCCGCAGAGGCGTACAGCGTGGAATAATGATTGAGACCGAGAAAATCGACACTCCCCTTCATAAGTTTTCGCTCCTCTTCCGTGAATTCCGGGAGCCGTGCGCCGAGCCGTTTCCGCATCACTTCCGGGTATTCCCCGAAGACCACCGGATCCGTGAACCATGCATAGAAAAATTCCACGGCGCGTTCGGCGGCTTCCCTGTCCTCCGGTTTCTGCGTGAGCGGCTCGCGCCAGTCGCAGTTGTTGGTGATGCCGATCATTCCCCCGTACCCGCCCTCGCGGAACGCCTTGACCGCGCTGCCGTGCGCAAGAAGCATGTGATGCGCCGCAAGATACGGTTCATCGGGATCGGTCCGTCCCGGCGGAAACGCGCCCAGACCGTGCCCGAGAACCGAACAGCACCAGGGCTCATTCAGCGTGATCCAGTGCTTCACACGATCCCCGAACGCATCAAAACAGAGTTTCGCATAGGCTGTAAAATCATCGACGATTTCCCGATTGAGCCAGCCGTCGTGCGCCATTTGGAGATCCAGCGGCAGATCCCAGTGATACAGCGTGACATACGGCGTGATGCCGTTTGCCAGAAGCAGATCAATCAATTTGCTGTAATACGCGATTCCCTCGGGATTCGGAGCGCCCTTGCCGGTCGGCTGAATGCGCGGCCAGGCGATGGAAAAACGATAAGCGTTGACGCCGAGAAGCTTCAGCATCCGGACATCTTCCTCGTATTTGTGATAACTGTCGCACGCGATATCCCCGTTGGACATTGCGTGAACACGGCCGGGAATCCGGCAGAAGGCATCCCAGACGGAATATCCGCGTCCGCCTTCCAGGGCCCCGCCTTCGATCTGATACGCCGCCGTCGCCACACCCCATACGAAATTTTTCATGTCGAATCCCTCCAGATGAATGAGTTCATAAAACCAATCTCAGGAAATCTATCCGTTCTTTCTTTTTTTTGCAAGAAGCGGCATCATCTTTTTTTGCATCTTTGGAAAAAGGAGCTAGATTGCTGGAAAAGGAGAGAAACATGAAAAAATGGATTCCGATTTTCCTGATCGCTTTTTCCGCCGGGATCCTCATCGGGGGATTTCTGGCTGAAAAGACGCGGGAACGCAGAATGCGGAGCCCGCGGAAATGTGAAACGCTTTCCTGCCGCGGAACCGCTCTGCCAGTACTGTTTTCCGGATCCGCGAACAGGGGGCCCGGCGGGCTGTATCTTCGGATCAACCGAAACGAGGACGGCTTGACGCTCCTGATCTCCTTCTCCCTTTCCTCCCCGGAAAAGAATTCCATTTTCTGCAAGGCGAGACGGATCAATCCGGAAGCGGTCCTGCTCAGCCGCCGGACAAAAAGCTCCCGTCTTCTCTCCCTTTCCGAGTTTCTGCCGGGAGGAGTGTTCCGGGAATGGAAACCGGACGAGATCTGCCGGAGCGATTCCTTTGAACTTGGCTACAGCCGCCTCGGCAGGCGGATTTACCTTCTGGAAAACATTCCGGGGGAGAAATCCGCATTATCGGAATCCCCGTTTTTTCCCGCCGGAAAGGGCATTTCATCGGAAACACACTGGATTCCTGTTTGTGTCCTGCTGGTCAGCATTGTGCTTGGATTTCTTCTTCTTGCGATCCAGAGACGACGCGAGGGATAAGATACGATAAGCGGCATCCCTCTTCCGTGAAATTGCGATAAAATCCATGATTGCATTTGTATTTTCCGGAATCTTCCTGTAATATAATCGGAATGATTCCATGTTAAACTGCTGGGAGTTCAGCAATCATGTTGACAAAAACATTTTCTGCCGCCGTGGTCGGGGTGGATGCTCTGCCTGTTGAGGTTGAAGTCAATGCGACCGGTCATGGAGATGAGTCCGGGGTTTCCATAGTGGGGCTTCCCGACACCGCCATCAAAGAGAGCCGCGACCGTATCCGTTCGGCATTGCTGTCCTGCGGCTACGGTCATCCGAAGGGCAGTACCCTGGTGAATTTGGCTCCCGCGGACATGAAAAAGGAAGGTTCGGCCTTTGATCTTCCGATTGCTTTGTCACTGATTGCAGCGAACGGGATTTTTCCCCGGGAACGGTTGAACGACTGCCTGATCCTCGGAGAACTGGCGTTGAACGGGATGGTGCGTCCGGTGAAGGGATGTCTTCCGATTGCGCTTCTTGCCCGGAAAATGAATCCGCGCATCCGGAATCTGATTGTTCCGCTGGAGAACTCTCCGGAGGGAGCGGTTGCCGGCGGTGAGATCCGGGTGTATGCCGTATCGTCGCTGCAGGATGCGGTTGCCGCTGTCCGCGGAGAGTTTCTCCCTCTGTCAAGAGAGTCGACCCGCGTGTTTTCCGAGCCGGAATGGGACGGGATCCCGGATTTCGCCGATGTCAAAGGGCAATTCATGGCAAAACGCGCATTGGAAATCGCCGCGGCAGGCGGACATAATGTTCTGTTCATCGGGCCTCCCGGGACAGGGAAATCCATGCTGGCGAAACGTCTGCCCGGGATTCTTCCCCCGATGACGGAGGAGGAAGCCCTTGATACAAGCCGTATTTACAGTGTTCTGGGGCTTCTGGATTCGAAACATCCGCTGTTGAAAAACCGTCCGTTCCGTTCGCCGCATCACACGGTCAGTGACGCCGGACTTCTGGGAGGCGGGACGAATCCTCAGCCTGGCGAGATCAGCCTTGCCCACAACGGAGTTCTGTTTCTGGATGAACTTCCCGAGTTCAAACGTTCTGTGCTGGAGACTCTGCGTCAGCCGATTGAATCGGGTGTCGTGACGGTGAGCCGGGCCGCGGGCAGTTTTGATTTTCCCTGTGAATTCATTCTCCTTGCTGCGATGAATCCCTGTCCCTGCGGTCATTACGGGGATCGTCTTCACACCTGCCGCTGCGGACAGAAACGCATTCAGGACTATCGCGCGAAGATTTCCGGACCTCTGCTGGACCGGATTGATCTGCATGTGGAAGTTTCCTCTCTGACGGAAAAAGAACTTCTCAGTGCGCCCGACGGAGAAAACAGTGCAACGATCCGGGAACGTGTTATTCGTGCGCGCAACATTCAGAACGAACGTTTCAAAAATTCCCGAAACGTCAAATGCAACGCCCGGATGGCTCCTCCCGACATCAACAAGTTCTGCAAAATTTCGATGGATGCGAAAGTTCAGTTGCGGCATACGATTCTGGAGTTCGGCTTAAGTGCGCGTGCCTATGACCGGATTCTTCGTGTTGCCCGTACAGTTGCCGATCTGGATGGTTCTTCGGAAATTTTGTCCGAACACATTTACGAAGCAATCAACTATCGCTCTCTGGACCGCCGACTCTGATCTGAAAGAACTCGCGCCAGCGACAAAAAAAAAGAGAGTCGCGTCAGCGACAAAAAAAAGAGAGAGTCGCGTCAGCGACGAAGGTGCAGGTCCGTGACCTGCTTCGGTCCAGCTGAACAAGCTGGTCGCCCGGAGGGCGAAATTGCGACAGAATTCCGGAATATACTGGAGATTTTCTGTTTCATCTTTTTATCCGTTGGTTCCGAAAGCTTTTTTTGGAAACGAGCTTGCATTTTCCAAAAGACACGATATACTTTCAATAACAGTTCCTAAAAAACAGCAATATCCGGAGAATATCAGAAAAATGAAACTAAGCAACACAAACCAGCGCAGGGTCATCATTGAGGAACTGAGGAAACTCAAGACGCATCCTACCGCGGAAGAATTGTATTGCAAAGTCAAAAGACGGATTCCGCTGATCAGTCTTGCCACGGTTTACCGCAATCTTGACGTACTTTCGGAAGCGGGAGAAGTTTTGCGTCTTGAAATTGCGGGCAAGCAGAAACGGTTTGATGGTGACACTTCTCCGCATTACCATCTTCGCTGCAAAGAGTGCGGTGCGGTTGAAGACATCATGCCGGAAGGGATTGAATCTGCGCGTGAGAATCTGGAACATTTCATTTCCGGCCGCATCTGCAATGCTCGGCTGGAGTTTGACGGTTACTGCCGGAACTGTTATTCGGCTTTGAAAAAAGCCGACTGAGATCAGGCTGAAATTCCCCCGTTCAGCATAATATCGGAAACGATCCGTTTCCAGAATTGTTGAACCTTAAAACAAAGGAAGCGAAAATGAGCGAAAAAGAACACACCGTTCTCAAATGCGCCGAATGCGGTGCGATCGTGGAAGTCCTCGATGAATGCACCTGTACGGGCGACTGCACATTCCAGTGCTGTGGAAAACCAATGATCGAAATGAAGGAGAAAACAGCGGATATGGCGACTGAAAAACATGTTCCCGTCGCAACCGCGCTTCCCACGGGCGGAACGAAAGTCGTGGTCGGCTCGACTCCCCATCCGATGACCCCCGAGCACTACATTGAATGGATCGAGATCATCAACGGGCCCTATGTGAACCGCTGCCGTCTCAAACCGGGCGAAGCCCCCGAAGCCCAGTTCCATGTGACCGTCAAACCGGGAATGATCGTGCGGGAATACTGCAACCTTCACGGCCTCTGGGTCAACAAACTTTAATCGCAATCAATTCGGAATCAGGAAAGTAAAGATGCCATTCAAAGCTGTCAAAATCACGGACAAAGTGTGGTGGGTGGGCGCAATCGACTGGAACCTTGCGGAATTCCACGGCTACCACACGCACCGCGGCTCCACCTACAATGCCTATCTTGTGCTCGGCGAGAAACCGGTGCTCATTGATACGGTCAAAGCGCCATTCAAACAGGAAATGTATTCCAGAATCGCCTCGGTGATTGATCCGAAGGAGATCAAAGTCATTGTTTCCAATCATGCGGAACCGGATCACTCCGGAGCACTTCCCGAGGTGATTGCGGAACTCAACCCGGAAACTGTCTACACCTCTGTCAACGGAGTCCGGATCCTGGATGCGCAATTCCATATCGGCGACAAACTTACCGCGGTCAAAACCGGCGACAGCATTGATCTCGGCGGATTGACCATGTCCTTCATTGAGACAAAAATGCTCCACTGGCCGGACAGCATGTTCTCTTATCTCAAGGAAGAAAAGATCCTGTTCAGTCAGGACGGCTTCGGCATGCACCTTGCCACGGACAAGCTCTTTGTCGATGAGAACGACTGGGATGTCGTCGAATACGAAATAGAAAAGTATCATGCGAACATCCTGCTTCTTTACTCTCCGCAGGTTCTCAAACTGCTTGAGGTCTTCCCGACACTGAATCTTGATGTGCAGTATATCGCCACCGATCACGGTCCGATCTGGCGCGGCAAAGATGTTGC
>CALXMJ010000436.1 GCA_944389445.1 uncultured Victivallales bacterium
CATCAGACTGGCGCTGGTCGCGATGCCCGCTCCGAGAATTCCCATGCGGGGGAATCCCCAGTGCCCGAAGATCAGGAGCCAGTCCAGCAGAATGTTCAGCAGACAGACAAAAATGTTGATCGCCGCCACCGGGATCGTCTTTCCCCGTCCTGAATAAAAACAGAAAAACGGCGCCCCCATGCAGTGAAACATGCACGCCGGCAGCAGGGAGAGGAAGTAGATCCATCCCAGATCCGCCAGATTCGCCGACATGAATTTCGAATACATGAACCAGTAGCCGATCAGCGGAACATAGATCAGCATCAGCCCCGCGCTCATGAGTGCAAAGTAGAAGGCGGTCCAGACTACCCGGACGCATTCGCGGAAGTGCATCGCTCCGTAAAGCTGGGAGATCAGAGCATTGGAAAAATTCGCAGTGACAAGAAAAAAAATTGTCAGGCTGTTGATCATCGAAGCCGAAGGCATGGATGCCGCCATTTCCTCCGTGGAACTGTTCCCCAGGAATTTCCGGTCGACAAACTGCATGATGACGTTGCTTGCCGAAAGAAACAGTAGAGGATAAGCGATCCGGAAGAGTTCCTGATAACCGCCTTTGCCGGTAAACTGGGCGGGTGAGACCCATTCTTTGATATGCAGAAAAACGCGTTTCATATCCAATAGACCTCTGATAGCAAATGCCGGAAAATATAGATGAAAAAAGCGTGATTGCAAATCAAAAGGACGAAAAATCCTCCGGAAGTTTGTCTTCTCCGCTCATTTGAACGCTTGCAAGCGTTTCGGTGATCCGTAAAGGTTTCCTCCGTCGGGAGTCTTTTTATTTTGTTTGCGGATACTCGAGCTTTGAGGTGTCAAAGCCCCATTGCCGGATCTGATCCAGAAGTTGTTTGAGTTCTGTTTCCGGGAGTTTTTTGTCTCGTGCGAGAATCCAGAGATAATCCTGCGTGGACGAGGTTACGATTGCCCGGGAATAATCCGGCGAGAGAGCTATGATGCGGTAATCTCCATAGAAAGGACGGAAAAACGACACCCGCAGTTCTCCCACGGAGGATTCTCCTTTGAAGTGTGCCGCACCCCGGATGGAGCGGAATTTCCCGTCCTTTGTTCCTGCGTTGACGACCCGTACGGTGCCATTGTCCTGAAGCGTATAGACCGCCGACACGTCGGTCATTCCCCGTTCGAAGGTGTGCGGCAGGCGCGCAATTTCATACCAGGTTCCCAGATACCGGTCCAGCTGAAAGCCGCGGACGGCAGGAATCATTTCCGTGGATTGTGCACATCGACAGCCTGCCAGCAGCAGACACGGCAGCAAGGCAAAAAGAATCGGTTTCATTATGTTTCCCCCTGAAAACGGTGTGAGGATACTATATCATCGGAATGCGGAAAGGCAAATGTCCAGCGCCTGTCATTTCCGCTTCTTTCCTTTGATTTTTCACGGGAATATCTCTGCGGAACGGATTGAAAAAAAGTGAAGTGAGTGTATAGTACATTTCCGATTACTGTAAGCATAACTCAGGAAAGGATACAGGCAAAATGCCCAAGCGTACGGACATCAAGAAAGTGTTAATCATCGGTTCAGGTCCGATCATCATCGGTCAGGCTTGCGAATTCGACTACTCCGGAACCCAGGCGTGCAAGGCGCTCCGCAAGGAAGGATACGAAATCGTTCTTGTGAACTCCAATCCGGCTACCATCATGACCGATCCGGGAATGGCGGATCATACCTATATTGAACCCCTGACCGTTCCCAGTCTTGAGAAGATCATTGAGAAGGAACGTCCCGACGCCCTGCTTCCGAACCTCGGCGGTCAGACCGCTTTGAATCTGGCCATCAGCCTGGATGAGGCGGGGATTCTGAAAAAACACAATGTTCAGGTGATCGGTGTCGACCTCAATGCCATCAAACGCGGCGAGGACCGTATCATCTTCAAGGAAACCATGCAGAAGATCGGCGTGCCGATGGCGCAGTCCGAACCGTGCTATTCTCTGGAGGAAGCGGAAAAGATCGCGTCTCATTTCGGATATCCTGTCGTTCTGCGTCCTGCCTATACGATGGGCGGGACAGGCGGCGGAATCGTCTACAATGTCGAAGAGCTGCGGCAGGTCGCGACCCGCGGGCTGGATGCCAGCATGATTCATCAGGTCCTTGTCGAGGAGTGTGTGATCGGCTGGGAGGAGCTCGAACTGGAGGTCGTCCGCGATGCCGCGGGGAAGAAGATTACGGTCTGCTTCATTGAAAACGTTGATCCGATGGGGGTGCATACCGGTGACAGCTTCTGTGTTGCGCCGATGCTTACCGTCCCGGAATCGCTTCAGAAACGTCTTCAGGATTACGCCTACGCAATCATCGACGAAATCGGCATCATCGGCGGATGCAACGTCCAGTTTGCGCATGACCGTGTGACCGACCGTGTGATTATCATTGAGATCAATCCGCGCACCTCCCGTTCCAGTGCGCTGGCGTCGAAGGCGACCGGTTTCCCGATCGCGAGCGTTTCGACCCAGCTTGCCGCCGGACTGACATTGAAGGAGATTCCTTACTGGCGTGACGGTTCTCTTGATCTCTATACTCCGAGCGGCGATTATGTCGTGGTCAAGTTTGCCCGCTGGGCATTTGAGAAATTCCCGCAGGCGAAGGATTGCCTCGGCACCCAGATGAAGGCGGTCGGCGAGGTCATGAGCATCGGGAAGAACTTCAAGGAGGCGATGCAGAAGGCGATCCGCTCTCTTGAGATCGGCAGACATGGACTCGGATGTGTCAAAAAATTCGAGAAGCTTTCCCTGGAGGAACTGCGCGCAAAGCTGGCAATGCCTTCCAGCGAGCGGTATTTCCTGATTTACGAGGCGTTCAAACGCGGCGTCACGGTGGATGAGATCGTGAAAACGACCCGGATCACTCGTTATTTCCTGGAGCAGATCGCCGAGCTGGCGGCTTTGGAGGTCGAACTTCAGAAGCAGAATTTCATTTCTCTGCCGGACGAGCTTCTCGTCAGGGCCAAACGCGACGGCTTCTCCGACAAGTATCTGGCGAAGCTCTTCAAGGTCGACGAGAAGACGGTTCGCGACCGCCGCACGGCTCTCGGTGTGAAGGCCGTCTACTGCAAGGTTCACGTTTCCGGGGTCAGGAATGCGGATTATTATTACTCCACCTATGCAGAGGGCGTCAAGGATGAAGTGCCCGTCAGCGACCATAAGAAGATCATGATCCTCGGCGGCGGGCCGAACCGTATCGGGCAGGGGATCGAATTCGACTATACCTGTGTTCACGCCGCGTTTGCCCTGCGTGACGCCGGATATGAGTCCATCATGATCAACTGCAATCCGGAAACCGTTTCCACGGACTACGACACCAGCAACAAGCTCTATTTCGAGCCGCTGACCGTCGAGGATGTGATTGCTATTTATGAAAAGGAGAAGCCGTATGGCGCGATTGTTCAGTTCGGCGGCCAGACTCCGCTGAATATCGCTCAGCAGCTCAAGGATGCCGGGGTCAACATTCTCGGCACCCAGCCGGAAGGCATTCGTCTGGCGGAGGACCGCGAATATTTCCGCGAGCGCATGATTGCGCTTCAGATCCCGCAGCCGGAAAGCGGAACGGCGCGTTCTCTGGATGAGGCGGTGGCTCTCGGACGGAAGATCGGGTATCCGGTGATGGTGCGTCCCTCCTTTGTGCTTGGCGGGCGCGGCATGGCTGTGATTTATGATGAAGAAACGCTGAAACAGTATGCGGTGGATGCCATTCAGGTCAGTCCCGAATATCCGATGCTGATCGACCGCTTCCTCGACAATGCGATCGAATGCGAGGTCGACGCGCTTTCCGACGGCAAGGAAACCTTTGTTGCAACGGTGATGGAACACATTGAACTTGCGGGAATTCATTCCGGCGATTCCGCCTGCGTCATTCCTCCGGTCACGATTCCGCAGAAGCATCTGGATACCATTGAGCGCTATGCCGCCGCAATTGCCCGCGACTTCAAAGTCGACGGCATTCTGAATGTCCAGTTCGCAGTCTGCCACGATGTCGTCTATATCATTGAAGCGAATCCGCGTGCGTCCCGCACGGTGCCCCTGGTTGCAAAGATCACGGGTGTTCCTCTTGCGAGAATCGCCACCGGGCTCATGCTCGGCAATCCGCTTTCCTCGTTTGCTCCGATGCTGAAACGCAAATGCAAAGGATATTACGGCGTAAAGGAGGCGGTCTTCCCGTTCAACATGTTCCCCGAGGTCGATCCGATTCTCGGACCGGAAATGCGCGCAACCGGCGAGGTGATGGGAATTGCGGACAACTTCGGACTTGCCTACTTCAAGAGTCAGGCGGCTGCCAATTCCAAACTTCCGCTGGAAGGAACGGCGCTGATTTCCGTCAACCGGCGCGAGCGCGAGTTTCTGCATCCGGTTGTGCAGGGGCTTCATGAGCTCGGATTCAAACTGCTCGCAACCGAGGGAACTTCCAAGTATCTGACGGAATGCGGGATCCCGAATACGGTTGTCAACAAGCTCAGCGAGGGCCGTCCGAACATCAGCGACCTGATCAAGAATCATCAGATCCAGCTGATTATCAATACTCCGAAAGACAGAAATGAGAAGCTCGACGACAGCTACATCCGCATGATGGCGATTCAGAACAAGATCGCTTATATGACCACGATTGCCGCTGCCAAAGCGACTGTCGCCGGCATTACCGCCGCACGGCATGATGCGATTCTGCCGAAATCTCTTCAGGAGTATCAGTCCGGGAAATAAAAAGGACTTTGAGTCACTCTTCCGGGACCTCCGTTCCTGACCGGGGCGGAGGTCTTTTCTTTTGTCTGAATGCAATGCAAAAAAGCCCGCCGGGAGGAAAATCTCCGGGACGGGCTCAGGAAAGGTTTTCTTTTCAGCGGCGGTCAGTCGCAGACTGCGAAGAGGATTTTAATTCGCAGAATTGAGATCCTCTTCGAGCCGGTAAGATCGACGATGGACATCGATTAAACGGCGAAGATGCTTCGCCAGAATCAAAACCTTTCGAGGTTCATTATACTTCATGTTTTCAGAGAGTCAAGCATTTTTCCGCATTTTTTCGATGATTTCCAGCTGTCGCCTGAAATACTCTCCCTGTTTCGGATTCGCCATGCGGATCAGGGAAACATGTCCTTTGAGTTTTGCATAATTGAATTCGTTCAGCGGAATTTTTCCCGTGATGATCTGGTGAACGAAGGCTCTGAGCTTCAGACGTTTTCTTCTCGGGACAGACGTCTGTTTCGCCTGGTTTACGACAAGTCCTGTGACGGTTTGCCTCTGGTGGCGTTTCAGCACATTGACCTTCCGTTCATTTATGCGGAATCCGTATTGTTCGACAATCCGCCGGATCACAGGAATCAGACGGTAACAGGAGTCGGAATCGCTGGAAAAGGTGAGGTCGTCGGCATACCTTGTATACTTCATCTTATGGTGCCGGGCGAATTTTGCCAGAATGAAATCAAGTCTGCGGCAGACCAGATTCGAGATCGCGGGACTGGTCGGCGCTCCCTGCGGAAGACGGTTTTCCAGCAGACAGAGATTCAGAAGCGTTTCCATCCGGATTCTGTTTTCCGGTGTGATCAGACCGGAATCGTTCCACTGCTTCAGAATCATTGATCGGGTGATGGATGGAAAGAAATCCTTCAAATCCAGTTTGACGATATAGCGTTTCCCCGTATGAACCCGCGCATTGCTGACTATGCCCCGGCCGGTTGCGAATCCGTGTGCCTGAGGGGAGGGCGCCATTTGATAGAGAAGAGCAAGAATGCGTTTCTGGATGGCTTTCAGTTCCGGATCGGGAGCTTCGATCCAGCGTTTCCGGGTATGTTCCCGGTCTTTCCAGAGAAAGAATTTCCGGTAATGGCTCCCGGGCGAGTTCGCCATGCGGCGAATGAGCTGATCGCCGCAACCGAAAAACTCGGCAAGATTTTCGGGAATGGAGTTCCGCAGGTTCCGGATGGTTTTCCGCTTTCCGCTGAAGATGTTGAAAAAAAAGTCCTGTATTTTGTGGAGAATTCCGATGGATGGTTTGCCGCCGGGACTCTTCCGCATGCCGATATCGGTTCTGTACATATCCGCTCCCTTGTTTGGTAAAGTATAGTGTCGTTTCCGGAATTTTGCAAGAGCGCGAAGCGGCACGCGGGACTTTTTTCCTGTTTTTGATATCTCCTCCGGCTTGTTTCACTCCCAGAGAAGCAGTGCGGGATAAAGACGCGGTTTGTTGTAGCAGTCTTTTCCCGGAATGGTGGCGTTGGAGCGGGCATTCCGTCTGCGTTTCGGGTAGGGGAGGGCGGGATCATCCGCATTGTTCGCGGTCAGACCGAAGCCGAGGACCGAGCCTTTTTTCATGGTTGCCGGGAGAAGGTATTTTCCCGGGAAAAAGATCCGGTAAACATATCCTTCACGGGTGCGGAGAAAAGCGGTTGGAATGTCCTCGGCAATGGTGAGATCCTTCGGCGCATTGATCCCGAGAGTGAGCTGCTGGTCTGCGGTTCGATTGCGCCAGACGGAACAATTTCTGCCGCCGGCATCGGGATGGATGGCGTAGTCGTAATCGTCATCGTCATAGCCGTCGGTCATGCTGGCGCGTGCGTTGGCGAGAGTATCGAAGTAGACCTGGAGGGAGTCGTTGTCCCACCGTTTCCGCTGATCGGCAAACTCCCGGTGGGTGAAATGGGAATCCTTGACCGAGACTTCCAGAAAGAGTCCGAGCGTATTCCAGGCGATGCGGTAAAACGCGCGGTATGCATCGTTCTTTTTCAGACATTCGTTTGTCAGTTCGAGTCGGGGCAGGGAATTCCAGTCCAGCGATTTCAGCGTGACGGTGTCCGGGACTTTTTTCGCGTAAAATGCCTGGAAGTCCAGTCCTTTCAGCGGCCATGAGGCGCCTTCCTCCGAGCGGATGGTCAGCGGAAAGCGGCAGGAGAGGATCCGGTCGGCGGTGAGCGGTTCCCGGAATGGCAGCCGTATGGTCTGTTTTGTCTGCGCGGGTATCCGGATGTGCTGTCCGGCTGCAGTCCCGCGGAATTCGCCGGAAAGAACGTTCTCCAGCGTGAGCAGACAGTATTCCGGAGTTGCCGGATTCAGGGAGATGTGGAACGGCGAAAGGGTGCTTCCTCCTTGCAAATGAGCGTGTTCGAACGCCGAGATCATCTGCCGCAGAGTTCCGGGACGCCCGCGGAAAAAGAGCGGTGCGCTCATGACGGGGAAATCCATGCGTCCGGTCTGGAAGCGCCGTTCCTGATTCATCAGGTCGATAACCGCTTCCAGGGAGCCGCCGAAGTCGGCCGATGCGACCGGCGGTTTGTCGGTTCCGGAATCGACACTCTCCTTGTGGCACCAGACCGCGGCGACCGGACGCTTCCGCGCATCTTCGAAAATCCATGCCCGGATGTATGGCGCAAAACGGATGTCCTTGCGGAAAACGGCGTCTCCGAGGAGATTCGCCAGCGTGTTGGATACCAGCTGCGATGCTCGCGGGGTCTGATAGAAATCAACGGAAAAATTGTTGGTGTTTCCCGAATTTGCCGTGATGATGCGGTCGGCGTATTTCAGCGCCACAAGCCAGGCCCTGGCTCTCCATGCGGCGCTCAGATATTCGGTTTTCCCGATATCATAGGAGATCGTTGTGTTGCCGATCCAGGTGATCGGCGTGCCCCGCCACGATGCGGATTTGGTTCCCCACTGGGGAATCTCATAGGGGCCCCAGT
>CALXMJ010000437.1 GCA_944389445.1 uncultured Victivallales bacterium
ACGATGTTCATGTTCATACGTCGGAAGCGAGCAAATGCGCCCCTCAGTCCGCCTCTGAAACTGTGGCGGAATACCATGCAAAAGGCTATAGGGGAATTATTGTCACCGATCATTTCCTGAACGGCAACACACGGGTTCCCGCCGATCTGCCCTGGAAGGAACGCATCCGCCTTTTCTGCCTCGGATACGAGCATGCGGCAGAACGGGGAAAACAGATCGGTCTGGATGTATTCTTCGGATGGGAAGCCAGTTTTCAAGGAAACGATTTTCTGACCTGCGGACTGGATCGGCAATGGCTGGAGAATCATCCGGATCTGCTTTCGCTCTCTCTGACGGAGTATCTGAAATTCGTACGGGAAGAAGGCGGGACAGTCGTTCATGCGCATCCGTTCCGTCAGGCGGCATATATTCCGTTCATCCGTCTCAATCCGGAGCTGGTGGACGGGGTGGAAATCCGGAATCACAACCGTCCCGATGCGGAAAATCTCCGGAACCGCTGGTATGCCGAAACATTTGATCTGCCTCAGACTGCGGGCTCGGATGCCCATAAGTGTTCCCAGGTTCCGCAACGGGTTCTCGGTTCGGAAACACGATGGAAAAGCGTTGCGGATTATACGGATGCTCTGCGCCGGCGCACATTGACTATTTTTTAATATCATAAATAAGGAGATGGAGTGATGAACCGATTTGCAAGTGCCGTTTTACCGGGTCTTCTGGCATTCGCCGTCATGGGACAGAATGCGGAACTGCCGGGAGAACGCATTCTCCGCATGAAACCGGAGGAACTGCGGAAACAGGCTTCGGATGAAGCCATGAAAAAATGGAAAAAACCGCTGACGGACGCGGAATTTCAGAAGCTTGAGAATCAATCCGAACGGCGGTACGGAATCGAAACGGATGCGGAAATTGTTTCGAATGTTCCCGTTTCAATTGCGCCGTATGCGCGTCTTCGGGACACGCCCCGCCCGGAGATCAGGCCGTGGGCGCACTGGACCGGACATTTCACACAGGATCAGCTCGACAGTTATCATGCGCTCATCTCCTATTGTCCCTTCTGCGACTCCCGGTCGCTTACGATCCGGTTCGACCCGAAGAATCCCGAACACGCGCAGACCACCTGCTGCAAAAAAGATCTGTATCGGAAAAACGCGCCTGCCGGATATGATCTTGCTCCCGATTCATTTGCCGTCATCCGGTATCTGGATGATTCGCTGCGGAAAATTCCCTGCAAGCTCTACAAGGATGCCAAAGGACGAGTCTGGCAGCTGTTTGTCGCAAATCTTTTCAACAAACGGGACTGGAGCGAATACATCCGCACGCTCGGACGACTCTCCGTGCTCTACCTTCGCACAGGGAATCCGCTGTATCCTTACAAAGCGGCGGTGATCCTCGACCGGATGGCCGAATCCTACTACGCCCTCCCCCTTTCGCTGAACAATCTTGATCCGGCTGGCAAAGACGGACTCGGTCTTTCCCGTGCCGAATGGGAAGCGCTCCCACGACCGAACATCTGGGCGAAAATGCCCGAAATCGGCTGGTGGAACCGGAATAATCCCACCTATGCTCGTGGATGGATGGTTCTCGGTCGCGAAGGAGCAGCCGTCTATGAATATGCTCTCCTCCACCATCATCCGGCATTCCGCTATTTTTCCAAAAAGAAATATGGCGACCCGGGAAAAATTGATGAACTCGTTCGGACAAAACTGGCACGGGAGATCAATCTCGGCTACACCTCCGTCTGCATGAACGGACTCATCCAGAATTATCAGGCGGCGAATTCGGCGCACATGCTTGCCAGCGCGATGATCGGCAGGGACAAAACTCTCCTGGAATTTGCCGCGGCAAATCACGACTGCATCGTTTACAATCATCATTACGCGGACGGCATCAACGGCGAGGGATCGGTCGGCTATCAGGGAATGCTCCGCCGTCAGTTCTATCCGTATATGCTGGAAAAGACCGGCTGGCGGACCATTGATCCCGCGTTTCCTGCCAAAAATCCGTTTTTCCAGACGGCTGCGCGCGAATCCGGTAAGCAAATCACGGCGCGCGGACTTCTTTTCGAGCACGGAGACCTCTATGAAATGATCCACGAAACGCCGAACAACCGGGTTCTCGGCAATCTGGATACGGCGGAAAAACCGGTGAAATCGAATCTGCCCAGCCAGATCTGGCCCTCCTGGGGAGTCGGAGTGATCCGGGTGGGCGCTCCCGGAAACCGCCTTGAAACGATTTTGAACTTTTCGCGTCCGAGCGGACACGGCGGGCTCATGATGGGACTCGCAGGCTGGTTTGACGGAATTCCCGCTCTCCGCATGCACGGATATGCTCCGCCCTGGGGAAATGCCTCCCGGAAAACGGTCGAAGACATCAACGACCTGAACTTCCCGCGCAAAGCCATTTACGTCCCTCAGGCGAAACCGAGCGTGCATGAATCGTGGAACAGGCTGCTGGCGCAGTCGGCGATCGGCCAGAACACGGTAACGGTCGACGAAGTTGCCTCCGTCAAGCGCGGTCTGAGCGAACCGCTGTTTTTCAAAGGCGGAGAAGCCGCGTCCTCTCCCGATTCCAAGTTTCAGATTCTGGAAGTGAACACGCTCGGAGAGTTCCGGAAGATGGGCGTGAACAGCGTTGAAAAATACCGCCGCGCCCTGATCGGAGTCGAAACGCCCTCCGGACGCGCCTATACACTTGACATTGTCCCGCTGAAAGGCGGAAAAACGCAGACGATCTGGTACTCCGTCTGGGGGGAGCGCATCGGACAGAACGGACTCGGAAAAGCCATCGGGAAAAACAATCTGACCGAAGCCATTTTCAACGGAAAACCTCCCGTGCGCAACAGATTTTTTTCTCCCGCAATCCTCTATAAATGGATCTATGGGACCTACGACCATGTCACAAAAGTGGAAACCCGCGCGGAACAGGACCTTCCGTGGGCGGTGGACTACAGGACCGATTATTACGCCTACTTCCGCGACAGGAACGGAAAACCGTACGGCAGACCGCGTCCGGGATTCGGAATCGTGAATTTCCGTATTGCCGGCGCTCCAGCGGAACCGAATGCCGTCTGGCAGGCGAAAGCTCCGTGGTCTCCGCTCTCCGCGGACCAGCTGACCCGCTCCGGAGCGAAAATCGAAAATAAGACCATCACATTCGATGAGGCTATGGACGTCCTCGCTCTTCGGAGAGCTTCCAAAAACGGACAAATCCTCGACTCCTGTTTCGTGACTCTTCTGGAAGGGCGACATCCCGGAGAAGCTCCGCTTGTCTCCGCCATGAAGACCTTTGCCGCCGGCTCCGCGCGGGTGGTGGAACTCAACCTCAGCGAAGGTGGAAAAGATCTCGTCTTTTATCAGGAGACAAACAAGCTCCGGAAACTTGCCGGAATCGAAACGGACGCCCGCTTCGCTCTCGTTCGTTTCAGCAAGGCAAATCGTGTCATCCGGCTTGACATGGCGCAGGGCACACTCCTCCGGGCGGGAGGCAGAGAACTGCGTTCCCCCTCCGCGGAGGACACGGGGACAATCGTCGGAATTTCCGGCGATCTCACAGGAACTCCGGAAAAATCGGAACTGCGGATCCGTCCGGACAAGCCTTGGAATCCGGCGGCTGCGCCTGGCCGGATGTTGATACTCCATCAAACACGAAAGGGAAGTTTCGCGAACCGAGAAGGATATATTGTGCAGAATGCGGAACAAATGTCCGATGGAACTGTAAAAGTTTCGCTTCGCGGACCGGCTCCGTTTATTATCAGCTATCATCAGGCGTTTTTCGTAGATGGCAAACTCAAAGTGAACCGTCCGATCCAGAAGTTCGACGGACTGGACTACTATCCCGGCATTCAGGTCACATTCCCGCGCATCGGCAGGACATTCACCGTCCGGAACACCTCCATGAACTCCATGGAGGCGGATGCCGATCTGCGGAAAGCCGGAGTCCGCAACGGCGACTGGTTCTATTTCCACGCCATCGCCCCCGGACAGAAAGTTTCCATTCCGCGCTTCACCGCACAAATCTTTGAAGAATAAAACGGATTTCCGAATCCATTTCAAAATACGGAAAAATGCGCAAGCATTTTTCTCGGGTCAAGGACTGTGTCCTTGTCGCGGTCCAGCGGCGAGACGCTGGTCGTGCAGCGCACGAAACTCTTTTTAATAAAAAATGCGAGAGAAGAAAACCGCTTTGAAAAGCGGTTCTTCTCCCCTCGCACTCCTCTCTTTCCCCAAACTTTTTCCACGCCTTTGCGCTTCCCGCAAAGGCTCACGGATACCGATCGCTTATCTCAGGTGACATGCGCATAAATACACCCTTTTCCACGGCAGACGCAGACGGAGTTTTTTCTTCTTTTTTGACAAAAAAATAATTTGGGGGATTGACATTCTTTCTATTTTATGTTATAATTATAACGAGAAAATTATAACGAAGTATATAACAAAGACACATAAGAATGGAAACGAAACAGGATCGCGTTGTAGGAGAACTGCTGGATGAGATTGCATCCGGACGTTACGGATCGTTCGGAAATGCCTTCATGACCACCCGCGACCTTGCCGCATACAAAAAGATCTCGCTGAAGACGGCATTTTCCATTCTGAACCGGCTCCGGGAAACGGGAGTTCTGGAAAAATCCGGGAAACGGTATCTGCTTCACAATGCAGTTCCGGTTCGGACAAACACATCGGGGAAGCGTCTTCTGATCGGGCTGGTGGTTACTTCGCTGGACAGCCCCTACTTTGCGCGTCTGGCACGTTACGCCGAAGAGTTCGCTCATTCGATTGGAGCCGGACTGCTGATTGCTTCCAGCAATTACGATTTTTCGATTGAGCGGGAACGTCTGGAAATGTTCTGCCAGCAGGGAGCTTCCGGACTGCTCGTGTGTCCATGGGCAAGCGGGGAGGAGGAAAATTTCTACCGCACCCTTCCGCTTCCATACGTTCTGATCGGACGTCAGTTGAAAACCCTCAAAGCGGATACGGTTCTGGTAAACAATCAGCTTGCGGCGCAGAAGGTGGCGAAACATCTGGCAGGCGAAGGCTATCACGAGTTTGCTTACATAGGCCAGTCGGGCAGTCCGCAGGACCCGCGTCTTTCCGGTTTCCGTTTCGGACTGATGGAGTGCGGGTTCTCCCTGCCGGAAAAAAATATCATCCGGATCAACTTCGGCGATACGGAAGCGCTGAATGCCGGAATCGAACAACTGCTGAAAAACCGGAAATCTCCGCTGGGATTGTTCTGTTATCATGATCTGTTTGCTTCTGCGGCGGTCAGCGCGTGCCTGCGGCGCGGAGTGAAAATTCCGGGAGAGGTCGGAATCGCCGGATTCGACGATCTGCCGATCGCGGCGGAACTCTATCCTCCGCTGACCTCGGTCCGTTATCCATTGAAGGATATGGCGCGGATCGCCTGCGAAACGCTCTTTGCCAGGATCAATCTCGGATCAAGGAAGGAAGACGGAATCAGCCGTTATCTGGATTCCGAACTGGTTATTCGGGAATCCACCGCACGGTCCGGAAACGGATGACGCCACCACTTGAACTTGAATTTATCGAATTTCAGGACGTTATTTTAATATTGAAAAAAAGGAGTTTGCAATGGCGGTCACACAGACGGCGGTCAGCTACTATGGACTGAATTATTCCGAACACGCGGAACGGGATTTCCGCGAAATCCGGGAGCACGGATGCACAACGGTGGTTCTGGCGGTAACGGAATTCGATTTTGATTTCTGGCGTCCGAACATTCCGAAAATCGTTGACAAGGCGCATGAACTCGGTTTGCGTGTCCTGATTGATCCGTGGGGAAATGGAAAGTATTTCGTCGGAGAACAGGTCAGCAAGTTTTTGCAGGACAATGTCGAAAACCGGCAGGTTTCCGCGCTCACGGGAGAAAAACTTCCGTATGCCTGCTTCAACACAAACAGCTATCGCGACTATTTCCGGAATTTCTGCGTGACGCTGGCGCGCGAAACCGATGCGGACGGTTTTTTCTGTGATGAACCGCATTATGCGTTCCCGAAGGGGATCGCCTCCATCACAGGCGGGGTCGCGGATGACTGGACCTGTTTCTGTCCGGTCTGCCGGAAGCGCTTTGCGGACTACTACGGCTATGAGATGCCGCGCTATATGACCAATGACGTCAAGCAGTTCCGCTGGCGCGAAGCGCTGGTCGTGCTTGCAGTGACCTCAAAAGCGCTCAAGGAGATCAATCCGGAACTGGAGATCACCTGCTGTGTTCATGCCACGCAGAACGGGTACTATGTTTCCGAATACAGGGGATATGACAACTGGGACATGGTTGCTTCGTGTCCGTATTTCGATGTGTTTTCCACAACGATCGTCAACTGGGCGCTGCCGGAGGAATTCTACCGAGACATCACCGAACGAACCGTCGCAGTTGCGAAAAAATACAACAAGAAATCCGAGCGCTGGTTCATGGGATATTACAAACAGCCGAAAGAGTGGTCCCAGGTTGCAAAGTGGGTGGATATTGCAAAGGATGCCGGAGTGGACCGTCTCGCCGCATGGACCTATCGCGGAGGCTATGGAACGGTCGTCGCCGCGCCCGATGCGCTCAAACTGTGGGACACCATCGGAGAAAACTACAAACGGGTGTTGAAAAAACAATAATCCCTGGAGTGTTTGATATGCTTAAAGTTCTTGTACCGGAAAAACAGGGAATCTTTCGAATCGCAGGCAATGAATTCTGCTCGTTCTGGAAGAGAATCACAGGTCAAATGCCGGAGATCGTCACGAAGGATGACCGGAAAAGTGATCTGATCGTACTGGGCTCCGACGCGGTCAACGCATTTGTTTTTGCGAAAATCATGGAGAAAAGAATCCCGCCCTTCCGGATCCGCACAAATACCGATGATTATCAGCTGATTTCCGCAAAGGAGGGACGGCGCAATCTGCTTTTTATTGCAGGCGGCAGACCCCGTTCCCTGCTTTACGGGATTTATCACTTTTTCGAGTCGCAGGCGGGCTGTCACTATTTCTGGGACGGCGATGTCAT
>CALXMJ010000438.1 GCA_944389445.1 uncultured Victivallales bacterium
AATATCCTCTTCGTCGTCCACTGCAAGAATTCGTCCTTTGCTCATAGCGATATCTCCATAAATGTTTGGCTCCGTTTCCCGTTACTATACCTGTCATTTATGTTTCCGGTATCAGGGAAATGTTAGAATTCCGTTAGTTTTTCCGGGAAACGGATACCGGAATCAACGGGAGAGCAGCAGGGCGAGTCCGGCAACGGCGGCGGTTTCCACACGCAGAATCCAGCGGCCGATCCGCAGAGGCCGCGCGCCCGATGCGGCAAGCATGGCAAGCTCCCGATCCGAAAAACCGCCCTCGGGACCGACAAACCAGGCGATATCGCCATCCGGAATCTCCGCGGAGCCGGAATCCGTCGGAGAACCGAAATAGACGGCGGAACAACTTGCACGGCATTCCTCCAGGGCATCGGCGAACCGCAGAGGAGCGACCGTCCGGGGCAGATACGGATTTCCGGACTGCTTGCACGCCTCGAACATCGCATCGTTCCAGCGCCCGGAAACGGAAGAGGCATCCGGCTCCGACACGCTGAACTCGCAGATCACCGGAACAATCCGCCAGACACCGAGTTCCGTCGCCTCCCGCAGCACCGAATCCATCTTCTGGCGGCGCGGCGGAGCAATGTACAGATGCACCCTCCGTTCCGGAGGCGGAATCTTCCGGACCTCAAGAAGTTTCACCAGACGCCCGGGCAATACTTCGGCGGAAGCTATGGAACCGCATCCATCAAGCAGTTCGATCCGGTCTCCGGGATTCGCCCGGAGGATTTTAAAGAGATGATTCTCCTCCTCCCGCTCCAGCTTCAGAACCGACCCGGAAGGCAGGTCGAGATGACCGCTGCGGAACTTCCGGATGCTCATTGCTTTCCCTTGATCGGCAGCCATTTGAGAATATGCTGGATCTCGGCATCCCAGAACGCCCAGGAATGATTGCCGGGACCCTCTTTGAAGACGGCGTCATAACCGATCCGTCTCAGATGATCGCGGAACTCGATATTGACCTGATAGAGGAAATCCTCCGTTCCGCAGACCTGATAGAGCATCGGACGCGGCCCGCCGCTCTTCACGACCTCCTCCGCTTTGAAATAGAGGTCGTTCGCGGAGCCCTTGATCTGATCCAGCGGACCGAAATCGAATTCGAACAGTGTCCGGTTTCCGTTGTTCAGCCAGTCGTTCCGCAGTGCGCCGGAAAGGCTCGCAGCCGCGGCGAAGCAGTCCGGACAGTTCAACGCGAGCTTGAATGCGCCGAATCCACCCATCGAAAGCCCTGCGACAAACGTATCCTCCCGCTTTGTAGAGACATTGAAAAAGGTCGGCACCAGCGCAGGGAGCTCCCGGGACACGAACTGCCAGAACTTCATGCCGTCCGGCGTGTCGTTGTAGAAGCTGCGGTTTACGCACGGCATCACGACGGCGAGTCCGAGCTCGGAGGCATAACGCTCTATGGAAGTGCGGCGCATCCAGATGGTGTGGTCGTCGGAAAGTCCGTGCAGCAGATAGAGCACCGGCGTGCCGTTTTCGTTCACTACGCCCTTCATGCCGATCTGGGAAAACGTTGTCTGCGGCAGAACCACATTCATGGACGCCGCCATGCCGAGTGATTCCGAATGAAAATTGCATTGGATGAAAGCCATTGTCTCAACTCCTTTTCTGAAACAGCTCCATGACATCGACCCAGACAGCCTCCGGATCGGATGAGAGGGCGCGCAGAATCGCCTCATAACGCACCCACAGCAGGGGATCGTCCTTCATCTCGTAACTGTGCCCCCAGAAATAAAAAACGCCGGATTCCTTCGCCTTCTTCAGACGGAGCTCAAACTCCGGGCTCAGCCAGTGCGTGCTTGTCGCGGCGGCAAGCGGTTCTTCGCACGGGATCACCCGGTCCGTGTTCGCACAGGTCCGCCCGTAGACGAAGCCCTCCTCGCGGAGAATCTCCACACACGTCTGATTGTATTCCCCGAACGGCCAGGCAAAGCCGCGCGCCTCGCACTGACGCAAATCCTCTATGTATTTCCGGGCATCGGCCGCCTCGCGCCGGAACTGTTCCGGGGGGATCTGCGTCGGATGCGGATGCGTCATCGTATGCGACGCCAGCGGAAACCCCTCATACGCCGAAGCGATTTCATTCAGCGAAAAGCGCCAGATGTCGAATCCCTCCCAGGTGCGGGCAAACGTCCGGACCTGTTTCTGATAACGGCCCGGAGTGATGTTGAAAGTTGCCTTCGCCCCGTATTTCCGGCAGAGTTCCATGATCCGGAGATCGCTCACGTTGCCGTCGTCCCAGCATTGGGCTGCAAGATACATTGCAGAACTCCGCGCTATTTGACAAGATCAATGACATCGACCCAGACCGCTTCCGGATCGGCGCTGATGTCGCGGATAATCGCCTCGTACCGTTCGCGGAGACGGGGATCATCCTTCATCTCATAGCTGTGCCCCCAGAAATAGAAGGTTCCCGTTTTCTTCGCCTTTTCACGGATGCGGTCGAAATCGGGATTCAGGAAATGGCAGTGGCTCGGAAGAGCCAGCGGTTCTTCACACGGGATCACGATCTCGGCATTCTTTGTGGTTCTGCCGTAAGCGAAGCCCTCTTCGCGGAGGACTTTGATGCAGTCGTCGTTGTAATCTCCGCAGGGCCAGGCGAAGCCGCGCGCCTCGCGCTGCCAGACGTCCTCAATGTATTTGCGGGCATCGACCGCCTCCATCCGGAACCGTTCCAGCGGAATCTGCGTCGGACGCGGATGCGTCATCGTATGCGACGCGACCTGAAAGCCTTCATAGACGGAAGGCATCTCATCAAGGGCAAGCCCGTAGACATCGAAGTCCTGGAACTTCCATCCGCATTTCCGCTTTGTCTTATCCCTCGAACCGGGATTGATGTTGAAGGTTGCCTTTGCATGGTACTTCCGGCAGATTTCCGCGACGATGATGTCGTTCACAACGCCGTCATCCCAACACTGCGCCACTTGATACATTTTGAGCCAATCCTTATTTTGAATGATAATTATATTATGGAAAACAATGAATAACGGTACTATGCCTGTCCGGAGGTTTTTTTTCAAGTCGATCCGCTCCGGAAGAATGTGTTTTTCCGGAGAAAATGAGTTTCCGGGAAAAGAATTCTGAGAAATGCCGCGCTTTTCCGCTTGAAATCCGGCGGACGGAGTGTAACTTTTCCCTGTGTTTTAGGGAGAAAATCATGCGGGATCTTATGGAGAAAATCAAGAACGGCACAGTCCGGATCACCCTGATCGGGCTCGGTTATGTGGGACTGCCTCTTGCCGTTGAATTCGGGAAAAAATTCGACACCGTCGGATTCGACACAAAACCGGAACGAATCCGGGAACTCGAAAACGGGGAGGATCATACGCTCGAAACCTCGCCGGAGGAACTGAAAGCGGCAATCCGCCTCTCTGTCACATCCAACCCGGAGGACATCAAAGGACGGGACGTCTACATCGTCACCGTTCCGACCCCCGTGGACAAAAGCAATATCCCTGATCTGACCATGCTCCGCCGTGCCAGCGAAACGGTCGGCGGAGCCATCGGCAAAGGCGCGCTCGTGATCTACGAAAGCACGGTTTATCCGGGATGCACCGAGGAAGAGTGCGTTCCCGTCATCGAACAGTTCAGCGGACTGAAATTCAACCGGGATTTCTTCTGCGGCTACAGTCCGGAACGGATCAATCCGGGCGACAAGGAACATACCCTCACCCGGATTCTCAAGATCACCAGCGGCTCCACGCCGGAAGCGGCCGATGCGGTCAACGCGCTCTACTCCTCCATCATCACGGCGGGCACCTATCGAGCCTCCTCCCTGAAGGTGGCGGAGGCGGCTAAAGTCATCGAAAATTCCCAGCGGGACATCAACATCGCATTCGTCAACGAACTCTCCAAAATCTTCCGTCTGATGGGAATCGACACGCGCGAAGTGCTCGAAGCGGCAGGCACAAAATGGAATTTTCTCCATTTCACGCCGGGACTGGTCGGCGGACACTGCATCGGAGTCGATCCCTACTATCTGACGCACAAGGCAAGCTCCCTCGGCTATCTGCCGGAAGTGATCCTCGCCGGCCGCCGGATGAACGACGGAATGGGACGATACGTTGCTTCCGAACTCGTCAAACTCATGATCCGGAAAGGCTGCGCGATCAACGGGGCGCGGGTCCTGATTCTCGGAATGACCTTCAAGGAGAACTGTCCCGATATCCGCAACTCCCGCGTGATCGACATCATCAACGAACTCGAAAGTTTCGGCTGCCGCGTCGATATTCACGATCCGTGGGCGGACTCCGGCGAAGTCCTCCGGGAATACGGCAAAAACATTCTCGGCGACTTTTCCCGCATCCATCCCGCCGATTATTCCGCCGTCGTGCTGGCGGTTGCACACCGGCAGTTCAGAGAGCTTGACTTCTCACTGTTCCGCGACCGCGGATGCGTCATCTTCGACATCAAAGGCATTCTGCCGAAAGAATCTTCGGACGGGCGGCTATGAACGGAAAAAACATCCTTGTCACCGGCGGTGCCGGATTCATCGGTTCCAACCTCATCGAAGCGCTCCTTGCCGAAGGCGCCCATGTGGTCTGTCTCGACAACTTCTCCACGGGAAAAGAAGAGAATCTCCAGACCTTCCGGAATCATCCGCACTTCCATCTGATCCGCGGCGACATCCGCGATTACGACACCTGTCTGCAAGCCTGCAAAGATGTTGAAATAATCTTTCATGAAGCCGCCCTCGGCTCCGTTCCCCGTTCCGTCCACGATCCCGTTACGACCAACGAAGTCAACATCGGCGGATTCGTCAAAATGCTCAATGCCGCGCGGGAGTCCGGCGTGAAACGGTTCATCTACGCCGCCAGCAGCTCCACGTACGGCGACAGCAGAACGCTCCCGAAAGTCGAGGAACAGATCGGCAAACCGCTCTCGCCTTATGCCGTCACCAAATACGTCAATGAGCTGTATGCCGATGTGTTTCACAACCTCTACGGCATCGACTGCATCGGGCTCCGCTACTTCAACGTCTTCGGGCGGAGACAGGATCCCGACGGAGCCTATGCCGCGGTCATCCCCCGTTTTGTCCGCGCGCTGCTCCGTCATGAACGGCCCGTCATCAACGGCGACGGCACCTCTTCCCGTGATTTCACCTATATCGACAATGTCGTGGAGGCGAATCTGCTCGCGGCGCGGACCGGATCGGAAAAAGCGCTGAACACGGTCTACAACGTCGCCTGCGGAACGGAAACCGATCTGAACGCTCTGTTCGGACTGCTGAAGCGTTTTCTCTCCGAACACGATCCGGAGATCGCGGGAATCGAACCCGTGCACGGACCGCCGCGCGCCGGAGATATTCCGCACTCTCTTGCCGACATCTCCAAAGCAAGGCGGCTGCTCGGATACAACCCCCGCTTCGATGTCGAAAACGGACTCCGGCTGGCGGTCCGATGGTATGCGGACCATCTGAACTGACCACATCGGAATTTCAAGTATGAGAAGATCATGAAAATCGCCGTCTTTGCCGATCTCCACTATTCCGACCATCCCAATCCGGATCATCCCCGGCGGCGCGGCGAAATCGCGCTGGAACTGCTCGACAACGTGATTGATTCCCTCAACGGGGAACACCATCCGGATCTTGCGATCTGCGCGGGGGATCTGGTCAATGAACCGGAACGGGCGGATCTTCTGCCGGAAGTCGTCCGGCATCTGAAGCGCCTGAGCGCGCCGTTGATTGTGATTCCCGGCAATCACGACCCGGCATCGGAAGAGTTCTACCGCCATGTTCCGCGCCCGCCCGTATTTCTGGATCTCGGTGGAATCCGCTTCATCCCGTTCACCGACGATCTGGAACGGCCCGGCTGGAACGCCGCCCGCACCCCGGAGGAAATCGAACGGATGATCCGGACCGCATCGGCATTTCCGGGACCTTCGGTATCCATTCAGCATGTTCCGCTGTACCGTCCCGGCACCAGCAGTGTCCGCTACAATTACGAATACGCGGAAACGATCATCGACGCCATGCGGGACTCCGGAGTCCGGCTCACCGTTTCCGGACATTATCATGAAGGAATGGATCCCGTTTCCGACGGGCGCGTCACGGCGCTTGCCGCGCCCGCACTCTGCGAAGCCCCGTTCCGTTTTCTGCTGTTCGAACTTGACCGTAACGGCGTTCTGAGCCATTTCCGTGCAATCGAAGGAGCCGCGCTGTGAAGGCTACCGGCACATTCAGCGGATGGCTCTGGGTGCCCGGAGTCTATTTTGCGGAAGGACTGCCCTTCGCCGTCGCGACCGCCGTTTCCATGGTGATCTTCACAACGCTGGGAATGTCAAACAGTTCCATGACCTTCTGGACCGGCATCATCGGTCTGCCGTGGAGCCTCAAATTTCTGTGGGCGCCGTTTCTGGATTCCCGCTGGACCAAACGGGCGTGGATGCTGTGCGCCCAGTTCATCCTCGGACTCTGCTTCGCGGCGACGGCTTTGACGTTTCAGGCCGACCATCCGGCACTTCCGCTGATCGTGGGACTGTTCCTTCTCACGGCCTTCGTCTCCGCGACCCACGACATCGCCGCGGACGGCTACTACATGCTCGCCCTCTCCCCGCACGATCAGGCGGCGTGCTCCGGTCTCCGCAACATCTTCTACAAATGCGCCATGCTCGCCGGACAGGGCGGACTCGTCATGCTGGCGGGCCGCTTCCAGGATGCCGGCAGAACTCCTTCCTCCGCCTGGCTCTGGCCGATGGCCGCCGCCTCCGCCGCAATGTTTCTGCTGTTTTTCTACCATCTTTTCACCACCCCCGCCGCAGAGCACTCCCTTCCCGCGGAAAGCGAAACGAAAACCGGATTCGCGGAATCGTTCCGGACCTTTTTTGCGCGGGAAGGCGCCGTCAGCGCGGTGCTGTTTCTGTTTTTCTACCGGTTTGCGGAGGCGCAGCTCGGAAAACTCTCGATACCCTTCATGCTGGCCCCCCGGACGGAAGGCGGACTCGGACTCACGCTGAGCCAGCAGGGGACCATTTACGGAATCGCCGGAACGATCTGTTTTCTGGCGGGAGGATTTCTCGCGGGACTCGCAGTCTCCCGCTTCGGCTTCGGTCGATGTCTCTGGTGCATGGCGCTGGCGCTGAATCTGCCGGATCTGTTTTACGTGTATCTGTCGTTTCATCATCCCGGACTGATTCCGGCGGGGATCTGCATCGCTCTGGAGCAGTTCGGCTACGGACTCGGCTACATGGCGCATGTTCTGTTCATGGTCCAGTTTGCCAACCGCAGCGGGAAATACAAAACGAGTCATTTTGCATTCATGACGGGCATCGCGATCCTCGGCATGACGCTGGTCGGAATGTTCTCCGGAAAAATGCAGGAGCTCTTTGCCCGACTCTCCGCTCAGCATGGAGCGGAGGCGGGATACCGTTACTTCTTCCTGTGGATCTGTCTCTGCACCGTTCCGAGTTTCCTTTCGGTACATTTTGCGGGGAAACATCTTGATGCGGGATTCGGAAAAAACAGTCCGGAACCGGAAAGCAGGTAAACCGCCATCCGCCGGTTACGCTCTGGGATGCGCCTTGTTGTAGACGTTCTTCAGCCGTTCCGCGCTGATGTGCGTATAAATCTGCGTGGTGCTCAGATTCTCATGACCGAGCAGCTCCTGCACACTGCGGAGATCGGCTCCGGCATCCAGCAGATGCGTGGCAAAGGAATGACGGAGTTTGTGCGGAGTCATGTCCAGAGGCAGTCCGGCTTCCCGCAGATAGAGCTTGAAGTTGCGCTGGAAGGAACGCGCAGTCAGCCGCTGACCATCCTTGTTGACAAACAGAGGAGCGCCGTGCCGCTCGTTCGAGGTCCGCATTCTTCTGGCAACCATGTACTTGCGCAAGGCCCGTTCCGCAGGTCCCCCCAGTCCGCAGAGCCGTTCCTTCTTCCCTTTTCCGCGCACCTTCATGATCCCGGAAAACAGATCCACATCCCCGATGTTCAAACCGACCGCCTCGCTGATCCGGATCCCCCCGCTGTAGATGACTTCCAGCATTGCGGAATCGCGCGCCGCGGAAAATTTCGCACTTTCCTCATCCTTTGCGACATCCTTTTCGCAGGCGTCCTTCCAGAATTTCGCCGGAGCGTCAAGCAGGCGCCCGACCTCATCCACCGTCATGTATTTCGGAAGGAGCTTCTGTTTTTTCGGAGCCGTCAGATTCGCAAACGGATTCTCCTTCACGATCCCTTCCCGGAGCATGTAACGGTAAAAGGAACGCATCCCGGAGAGCTTCCGCAGAATCGAGGTCTTGGAAATATCCTCCTCTTCCTGAAGAATCACAACAAAGGAACGCGCCGCATAGACATCCACAGAGTTCCAGTCGATCTGGGAACACTCCGCGTCCGCCTTGAGAGCCAGCTTCACAAATTGTTCAATATCAATGCGATAACTGTCAATCGTATGCCGGGAAGCGTTTCTCTCGTGATCCAGATAGAGCAGATAGGAGGCCAGCGCCTGGTCCATATCTCCGGCAGACGCCGCCGCTTCCGCTGTTTTTTTTTGCTCAGGCCGGACCATACAATGCCTCACTTCCGGTCGCGATACGCAAGTGCGGCCTTGACAAAACCGAAAAACAGAGGATGCGCCTTCAGCGGAGTCGATTTGAACTCCGGATGGAACTGGCAGGCGACAAACCACGGATGATCCGGCAGTTCCACCATCTCCACCAGACGGCCGTCCGGAGAAGTTCCCGAAATCACCATTCCCGCCTCCTCAATCTGTTCCAGGTATTTGGTATTGAACTCATAACGGTGACGGTGACGCTCCCGGACCTCTCCGGCATGATATACCGACGCCGCTTTTGTCCCGGGACGGATCGTGCAGGGATACGCCCCCAGACGCATCGTCCCGCCTTTGGCGGTAATCGTCTTCTGCGCCTCCATCAGGTCAATCACCGGATACGGCGAGTGACGGTCGAATTCCGTGCTGTTCGCGTTCTCCATTCCGCAGACATCGCGGGCGAACTCAATCACCGCGCACTGCATTCCAAGACAGATGCCGAAGAACGGGATCCCGTTTTCTCTGGCATATTTCACGGCTTTGATCTTGCCGGGAACCCCGCGGTCGCCGAATCCGCCCGGCACCAGAATGCCGTCGATACCCCGGAAAATCTCCCCGGGATCGCCGCTTTCCAGTTCCTCGGCTTCCACAGAACGGAATTTCACTTTCGCGGAATTCGCAATTCCCGCATGGGCAAGCGCTTCATAGATGCTTTTGTAGGCATCCCGCAAAGAAATATATTTCCCGACAACCGCGACCTCCACTTCCCCCTTCAGAGGATGCAGAACCGTGGAGAGCATTTTCTTCCATTCCGAAAGATCGCTCGGCCGCTCCGGCAGGGCGAGCAGTTTCAGGATGCAGGTGTCAACACCCTGTTTCGCCAGGTCAAGCGGGACTTCATAAATCGAATTTTTCACATCGAGTTCTTCGATCACATTCTCTTTCCGGACATTGCAGAAGAGCGCCAGTTTCTGACGGTGATCCTCCTCCATCGGCGTCTCGCAGCGGCAGACAAGGATATGCGGAACAATTCCGATGCTCCGCAGAATGGCAACCGACTGCTGGGAGGGCTTCGTCTTCAGTTCCCCCGCCGCCTTGATGTACGGCACCAGAGTCAGATGAATAAAGATGGAGTTGTTTTCGCCGAACTCCTGATAAAACTGGCGAATCGCTTCCAGAAACGGCAGGGATTCAATGTCTCCGGCGGTTCCGCCGATCTCCGTAATGGCAATATCGACATCATCGGAATGCATGGAGGCTATCGCCGACTTGATCTCGTTCGTGATATGAGGAATCACCTGCACCGTGCCGCCCAGATATCCGCCCTCGCGCTCCCGGTGAATGACCGTGCTGTAAATCCGTCCGGTGGTGTAATTGCTGGCTTTCGAGCAGGAGATGCCTGCGAAACGCTCGTAATGGCCGAGATCCAGATCGGTTTCCGCGCCGTCGTCGGTAACGAACACTTCCCCGTGCTGATAGGGAGACATGGTGCCCGGATCCACATTGAGATAAGGATCCAGCTTCTGCATTGCGACCTTGTATCCGCGGCTCTTGAGAAGCATTGCGATGGATGCGGCAGTAATTCCTTTGCCAAGGGAGGATACCACGCCTCCAGTAATAAAAATATGTTTCGTCATCTGTCAGCATTCTCCTGTAAGCGGTTCCGTTTTGAACCTTACAATATACTCCGTTTTTCCCTAAAAAAAAGCATTTCCGCGAAGATTTCAAAAAAAATTCCACAGGAATCTCTTCCGGAAAAGTTCCCCGAAATCTATGGGAATTCAAATTGATTTTTTCCCCGGAAGAGTGTATATTTTATGGATTTGCACAAATGCCTCTTTGCACCGGACAGGCTCATTCCGGGCCTGCGGCGCATGACATCCCGGGCACGATCAGGAAGGATCTGAACATGGCTGATACTTACGACTGGAAAGCGCAACGCGAAAAAAAAGCATTCCTCGCTCTTGAAGACGGGTCCATATTCCGGGGCCGCTCCGTCGGCGCAAAAATCGACCGGACCGGCGAAGTGGTCTTCAACACCGGACTCACCGGATACGAGGAAATCCTCAGCGATCCCTCCTACGCCGGACAGTTCGTCACTATGACCTGCCCCGAAATCGGCAATTACGGAATGAACGCCGCCGACATGGAATCGCGCGCCCTCTTCCTCAACGGATTCCTTATGCATGAATATAACGAACCCAGCAACTGGCGCTCGGAGGAAACGCTCGCACAGGCGCTGGAAAAAGCCGGCACCCCCGCCATCGACGGAATCGACACCCGCGCACTCACGCTCAAACTCCGCTCCTCCGGAACCCTCAAAGGCTATCTGCACTGCGACGGAACCGAACTTTCCGAGGAGACAGCCGTCGCCAGAGCCCGCGAATGGTGCGGACTCGACAATCAGGACTATGCCTCCAAAGTGACCTGTCAGGAAAACTACCGCTTCGATCCGGACGGCTCCATCACGCGCTCCTGGCCGATAACCGAAGAGCTTCCGCCGCTTGAGCACAAAATCGTCGCCGTTGACTTCGGCATCAAATGGAACATTCTCCGCTCCCTCCGCCTCTGCGGAATGGATGTGCAGGTGGTCACGGCGAAAACGACGGCGGAGGAGATCCTTGCCCTCCAGCCGGAAGGGGTCTTTCTTTCCAACGGGCCCGCGGACCCGGCGGCTCTGCCGTATGCATCCGAGATGGCGGCAAAGCTCATCGGCAAAGTGCCGATCATGGGAATCTGTCTCGGGCATCAGATTCTCGGACGTGCCGTCGGAGGCAGAACCTACCGTCTGAAATTCGGGCATCACGGCTGCAACCATCCGGTCAAGAATCTCATCACAGGCGCAGTGGAAATCACCTCGCAGAATCACAACTTTGCACTGGACCCGGACTCGCTTCCCGATTCGGTCGAAATCACGCACATCAACCTCAATGACGGAACCGTCGAAGGGCTCCGCCACAAGACCGCCCCGATGTTCTGCGTCCAGTACCATCCGGAGGCCGCTCCGGGACCGCACGATCCGTTCTATCTCTTCCGCCGCTTCAAAGAGATGCTCGGGCGATAAGAATCATGAAACGGAAGCCGGATTCAGCAAACATCCTGCGGCGGCTCGCCGCACTCTTGGCGCTGTCACTGTTCGGACTTCTCCCGGCATCCTGCGTCACGGAAACGGAAAAGACTCCGGCAACGCCGGAACAGCTCATCCGGCTCGCGGCGGAACGTCGATTCCGGACTCTGCAACGGCGCGGCACTCTCCGGGTGGCGGTCAACAGCAAAAGCGGCAACTTCGTCAAAGTCAACGCCGAAGGGGAGTTTGAAGGACCGGAAATACGCAGGATCAAAGCCGCCGCGGAAAAAGCCGGTCTGCGTCTCTTTCTTTTCGATGCCCGCCCGGAGGCGATCCCCGGATACATCCGCAGCGGACGCGCCGATCTGGCAATCGGCGGCCTGAAATCCGAGGAAATACGCTCCATGCTTCTGACCCCCGTCATGGAATACAAGCAGGATTCAACCGTCCATGCTTTCGCCGCTTGGGAGGATGCAGCAGAACTGAAAGCTCTGCTGGAATAACAATTTCCATCCGTCTCTTCCTCCGGTTTTCCGGGAAATACGGACCCGGCGGCGAAGACTCGTGCGCGATCGCATTTGCAAAAGCGGACTTGCCGTGTTAAATTATGCATTTGCAAACGCAATGGAGAATCTCTATGCCGGAATTGAAATACATACGAAATTTTTCGATCATCGCCCATATCGATCACGGCAAGTCCACCCTTGCCGACCGTCTGCTTGAAGCGACCGGAACCATTGAAAAACGCGATCTGACCCACGATCAGCTTCTCGACGCCATGGATCTGGAACAGGAACGCGGAATCACCATCAAGGCGCATCCGGTGCGCATGGCATACAAGGCAAACGACGGAGACGAGTATGAGCTGAATCTGATCGACACTCCGGGCCACGTCGACTTTGCCTACGAGGTCAGCCGGTCGCTGGCCGCGTGCGAAGGGGCTCTGCTCGTCATCGACGCCACGCAGGGCGTACAGGCGCAGACCGTTGCAAATGTCCAGCTTGCCATGCGGCACGATCTCCACATCATTCCGGTCATCAACAAGATCGACCTTCCGGCGGCCGATGTGCCGATGTGCCTGGAACAGATGGAAGAGATTCTCGCCATCCCTCGCGAAGAAGCCATCGCCGTCTCCGCAAAGGAGGGAACGGGCATTCCGGAAGTGCTCGAAGCCATCGTCAAATTCATTCCGCCACCGAAACCGTATCCGGCGCAAGGAACCAGCGCACTGGTCTTCGACTCCATTTACGACGCCTACCGCGGAGTTGTCACCTATCTGCGCGTTTTCAACGGCTCCTTCCGTCGCGGCGACAAACTGCGCCTTCTCAGTACCGGACTCGAAAGCGAGATCAAGGAAGTCGGCGTCTTCAAGCCCTCCATGACCGCGACTCCGGAACTTTCCGCCGGCTCGGTGGGATATATCATCCCGAACATCAAAACCCCGACCGATACGCGAATCGGCGATACCATCACCGAAGTGAAAGATCCCTGCACAGAACCCCTTCCCGGCTTCCAGGAGATCAAGCCGATGGTCTTCAGCGGCATCTATCCAATTGACTCCGCCGATTACGATCAGCTCCGTTTCAGCATGGCGAAACTTCAGCTGAACGATGCCGCATTCACCTACCAGGCGGAGACCTCCGCCGCTCTCGGATTCGGATTCCGCTGCGGCTTCCTCGGACTGCTCCACATGGAAATCATCCAGGAACGTCTGCGGAGAGAATACAACATGGATATCATCGCGACCTATCCGAGCGTCATCTACCACGTCTACATGACCAACGGGACCATGATCGAGGTGGACAACCCCGTCCGGCTGCCCGATCCCGCGGAAATCGACCGGATCGAGGAGCCGCTGATCTCCGCGCATATCATGTCGCCGAATCAGTACATCGGGGACATCATGAACCTCGTCATGCAGAAACGCGGAATCTGCACAAAAACCGACAGCGTCGACGGCTCCCATGTCATGATCACCGCCACCATTCCGATGCATGAGATTCTCATTGACTTCCACGACAAGCTCAAGTCCATCACCCGCGGCTACGGCAGCATGGATTATGAGCACGCCGGATACCGGGCCGACAAACTCGTCAAACTCGACATTCTGGTCAACGGGGAACCGGTCGACGCCTTTGCGACGATCGTCCACACGGATCTGGCCTATTCCCGCGGCCGGATGCTGGCGGAACGTCTCTCCAATGTCATTCCGCCGCACATGTTCCAGGTGGCGATTCAGGCAGCAGTGGGCGGAAAAGTCATCGCCCGCGAGACGGTCCGCGCCTTCCGCAAAAATGTGCTTGCCAAATGCTACGGCGGCGACATCACGCGAAAACGCAAACTTCTGGAAAAGCAGAAGGAAGGCAAAAAACGCATGAAACAGATCGGCAAAGTGAACATTCCGCAGGAAGCGTTTGTCGAAGTCCTGAAATCCAATGCGGAATAATTCCCGGAAAGGATCGGTATGTTCTCCTATTTTGAGCTGAGAAAACTTCGGAAGAGCGTCAAGGAACTGACTCTCGCGGTCAGACGCCGTCTCGTTTCGGATGACGACATTCTTTCCGACAAGCAGAAAGAATCCCTGAAGGCCGTTCTTGCCGAAGCCGAAGCACTCAGCCGGAAAGACGCCGATGCCATGAAGCAGTTCCTCTCCCGCAATTCTTCCCGGGTGGATTCTCTGATGGCGGTTCACGGCAATATGCGGAAACTCCGCAATTTTCTGGATGTGCTGGCGGTCGCGTTTGCAGTCGCGTTCGGCGTCCGCGCCCTCTACCTCCAGCCGTTCAAGATTCCCACCAGCAGCATGCAGCCGACTCTCTTCGGAATCCATTATGTGGACCGGGAAGGACTGAAAGAGTTCGGCGGACCGATCTCCGGAACCATGCTGCCGCTCTTCTCGCCGCGCGCGAAACTGGAAATCCGGGAAGACGGCGAACTGACCGCTTACGATACACACAGCAAATATCTGTTCGATACGGAAACCTCGCTACAGATCGGAAACCGTATCTACAACCTGCCGGGAAGCATCAGCAATGTCGCCCGGTACGTTGACCTTCAGCGCGAAGGCTACCGGAAAGGCGAACTTCTCTGCGATGGATGGCTTTCCACCGGCGACCATCTCTTCGTGGATCGCCTCTCCATCCATTTCCTTCCGCTGAAACGCGGCGATGTCATCGTGTTCACGACGGAGAACATCAAATCCCCGACGCAGCCGCTCGGCGGATATTACTACATCAAACGTCTGGTCGGCCTGCCCGGCGATACGCTGAAAATCGTGGACAACATTCTCTACATCAAACCGGAAGGGGAAACGGAGTTCAAACCCGCCACCGCGTTTTCAGACAAGTTCAACCGCGTCTACTCCTTCGAAGGCGGCTATCAGGGGCACATCGCCTCGGAACTGCTGGCGCCCGGACTGGAACTCAAGGTCCCGAAAGACATGTTTTTCGCCCTCGGCGACAACACATCCAACAGTCTGGACGGACGCAACTGGGGATTCATTCCCCGCAAAAACATGATCGGACGGGGCCTGAACGTCTTCTGGCCGATCTCCCGCCGCTGGGGACTCGTGGATACCAAACCTCAGCTTAAACAGAAAACCGTTCTGCCCGGTTCCATGGCTCTGCAATAAGGAAAGGATGAAATCATGAAAGACACGAACGCGGTGTTCCTGATCCGCTGCATGGATAAAAAAGGACTCGTCGCCGGAATCACCAACTTCTTCTATGAACTCGGACTGAACATTCTGAACTGTCAGCAGTATACCGACTGCATGACCGGACAGTATTTCATGCGTCTGAAACTCGATCTCTCCGATCTGGCCTTCACCAAGAAGGATCTCGAAAACCGTCTGACGGAATTCGGAAAACCGCTCGGACTGGAGTGGTCGGTTCACTACTCGGATTATGTGCCGCGTGTGGCGATTCTGGTCTCCAAGGCGTCGCACTGCCTCTACGACCTGCTCGTCAAACAGCGGGAGGGAACGCTCAAATGCGAAATTCCCCTGATCCTTTCGAATCATCCCGATCTGGAATATGTGGCGGAACAGTTCCGGGTTCCGTTCTTCTGCCTCCCGGTCTCCAAGGAGACCAAAAAGGAGCAGGAGGCAAAAATCACGGAACTTCTTGCCATTCATCATATTGATCTTGTGGTTCTCGCCCGGTACATGCAGATTGTCTCTTCGGATTTCATTGATCTCTACCGCAACAGGATCATCAATATCCACCATGCGTTTCTGCCGGCGTTCCAGGGAGCGAATCCGTATCTGCGGGCATTCCAGCGCGGCGTGAAGATGATCGGGGCAACCGCTCATTATGTAACGGCGGATCTCGATGAAGGGCCGATCATTGAACAGGATGTGGTCCGCGTCACACATGAATACGGGCCGGATGATCTCTCCCGCATCGGGCGCGACGTGGAGATGATGGTGCTTTCCCGCGCAGTGAAAGCGCATCTGGAGAGCCGCGTGATCGTGCATGAAAACAGGACCGTCGTCTTTACCGGCGGAATCGGCGCCTGACGGACGATCGACCGGAGCAGAACAGGCGGAAATTTTTTTGAAAAACAGAACCGGAAGGAAAAACTCCGGTCTTTTACAGCAAACCCATTCCCGGCAGCAGCCGGGTACAAGGAAAGGGAAAGGCTAATATGGAAAACAAAACGAAATTTCAGGGAACGCCCGTCAGCGTGGCAGGAACATTTGTCACACCCGGAATGAAGGCTCCGGACTTCAGCCTCACAAAAGAAGATCTGAGCCGCTTCACACCCGCGGATGCAAAAGGCAAAAAGATGCTCCTGAATATTTTCCCGAGCATTGACACCCCTGTCTGTTCCGCATCGGTCCGGAAATTCAATGAGATGGCGGCAGGCATGGAGGATACTCTGGTCCTCTGCATCTCCAAGGATCTGCCCTTCGCACAGAACCGCTTCTGCGCCGCGGAAGGGATCCGGAACGTGATTACGCTGTCGGATTTTCACTACGGCTCCACGTTCGGAAAGGATTACGGAGTTCTGATGACCGATGGACCTCTGAGCGGACTCCTCGCCCGCGCCGTGGTTATCATCGACCGGGATGGAAAAATCGCCTACTCGGATATGGTCTCCGAGATCGTCAACGAACCCGATTACGACCGGGCTCTGGAAGCATTGAGAAAGGCTTGACGCTTCCTTGATGCTTCTTTGATTTGAATGCGAGAAGAGAAAACCGCTTTGCATCAAAACGGTTCATCTCTCTCGCATTTTTCTTTTTCCCGCAGCTTTTTTGGGTGCCTTTGCCGCAAAGTCCTTACGGGATTTTCCACAGACGATGAGTCTGTTTTTTATTTCTTCTGGCCGTTTGCGAAATAGTCCAGAATATGTTTCGGCAGTTCGGGAATATCGCATCCGCAGTTGCCGTTGCGCATGGAGTAGTGCCCCATGCATCCGGCGGCGACGGCATTCCGGGCGTCGACCGGAGAAACATCCGGCGTCACGCCATCCC